>NZ_JBPLBA010000140.1:0-62439 GCF_054039375.1 Desulfomarina sp.
TTCAGCGTTATATGCCTGTCGATATGCGCCGGTTGCGTCTCCTTTTTCAATGTAACAATGGCAAAATCGTTCCTGCTTAAGTGTTAATTTCATTCCATCCTCCTCTGATTGAAATGGACAATACATTGCTCTGTTAAGCGGTCTTTGCCGAAATTGTTCACGCCTGCCAGGTTATTCCTGTCATTTTCATGGTATTTTCCTCCATAGTCTGACCTCGATGCTATTTTTTCCTTACCGACCCTCCGGCCTTCACTGAAATACCTGGTCTTACGTCCGGTTGGCACTCAACACAAAAATAGCCGCCCTTAAAGCCGTGGATAAAATCCCTGCCGCCACAGATCGGGCAAGGCCTCAATTCCGGTATTACAGGGTTGCTCTCTTTCATGTTCAAAAAAGAGATAATCTCCGCCTTATGCGTTTTGAAAAGCGGAACGAGCCGCCCGATATGAATCTCTTCACCGATCAGTTTGATTTTCCCTGCCTGGACAGATATTTCTACTCTGTTTTTTTTAGCTTCTGCCAGAATCGCAGTAATGTTCATATTTCCACCTCAACTATTCGTCGACTTCCTGAAACTTTTGGGATTTTACCGTCATTACCGTCATTGCTGTCATTCTGGGATCCATTTTGTGACGGCATGACAGTAATGACAGCATTTTTCTGAAAGTTTTGAGGGAACCCGTCTGTACGACCTATATTTTTGAACTGACCATGTGGAGTTACGTTTTGTGGTTCTATTGGCATTCTGTCAACGGGCATGGACAAGGATATAAGTATAAATGCATAAATAATTATAATATATGTTGACACACTCTCATTTTTCTGTTCTTTTGGTCAAAAAGAATGGATAAAGGAGGTGTTATGATAAAAATTGTTTTATCTGAGGCCCATAGAACGGAACTGATAAATTTTCGAAGACAAGCATCGTCCAAAGATTCTGAAAAGGCTCTCATGGTACTTATGAATGCGGATAATGGCATGTCGGTTCCTCAAATAGCCAAAACACTCAAGCGTAATCCACATACAGTAAGGGACTGGCTCAAGCGTTATAAGACTCAGGGACTTGCCGGCCTGAGCCGAAAATTTTCACCCGGTCGGCCCGCTGATAAACGAAAACGCCTCAAGCGTTTTATCGAGGAAATTCTCGTGGACCCACCTACTGAGCATGGATTTCAGGATAATACATGGACTGTTCCCTTGATTGTGCATTATACAAAGAATCAGGAAAAATTGCCGGTCAGCCGAGACACCGTTGTCAGGGCGTTGAAGGATTTAGGGTATTCATACAAACGACCGGCAAAAACCGTTCCCGGACATGCCCCTTCAGCGGAAGAAAAACGCTTGGCTATCGATGCCATTTTAAAAGACATACAAAATATTCTGGCCGAGAAAGAGACGGTCATTTACGCACTTGACGAGGCGCATTTTTCAACCGAGCCATACTTGGTTCAAGGTTGGTTTAAAAAAAGGTGGCCGCCATCGAATTCCAACGCCTCGCAAGCGCGAAAGTCTTACGTTCTTTGGATGCTTGAATCTGACAACACAAAAATTTTACTGGAAAAAATCCAGATATTCGAACAGTGATGCATTTACAAGTTTTCTTACCCAGTTACACCAAAGAACACCGGATAAAGAGATTGTAATAATCTTGGACAATGCCACTATTCACAAATCAAAGAGGGTAAAAAAATACCTGGATAACCATGAAAATATCCATTTGTTCAATTTGCCGCCATACTCGCCGGAATACAATCCTGTCGAAATATTTTGGAAGTGGATCAAGCCCAAAGTATACGGTTTTTCAGCTGTTGGCGGCATAGATGAGGTAATATCAAAATTTAGAAAGCTGGTGTGGCATTACAACAACAATCGCTTGGTTAACCCTATTCGCTTTAACCTTAAGGCCTATGAATCGATATTATCTTATAGATAATTTTGCATTTATGCTTATTTGTGAGTCTGGGGATTGGACCTGTTTTATCAGGCGTATTTCAAAAAACACATTAGACTGATTATAAAATGACCTGGACTGACACTTTTTCATTTAAATTCCTGATCAATTGAGATTTCCAGTGATTTTTGACCGTAGGCCAGCCTGATAATACAGGCCCAATCCACAATTTGGCTGAGTTTCATGGGTAATCAAGTATAATTTTACTGCGGTTTTCGGAAAAACATACGCAAAAAGGGGATAACACCATTGTTTCACAACTGCTCACAAGGACGTAATCACTCAGGACGAAATAAAACGGGCCGCCTGCCGGCGCGCTAGAAAGTCGGCCTGAAGAATGTCCTCCAGGCTGTCTTCACTGCCCTCCTGAATAATATCCATTGTTCGCGCAACTGTCTCGGTAATTTCAGGAAAAGATATCCGGGAATGAAGAAAAGCCTCCACCGCCACCTCGTTTGCCGCATTCAGAACAGTCGGGCTGACCCCCCCGGCCTCAATGGCTGTGAAGGCAAGTTTCAGTGCAGGAAAACTGGCATGATCCGGTTCAATGAACTCCAGGTTTGCGCATCGGGAAAGCTGCAGGGGGTTGAGTTCAAGCTCCAGCCTTTCGGGATAGGAAAGGGCGTAGGCAATCGGGATTCTCATATCCGGTATACCAAGCTGGGCAATCTGTGAACCGTCTTTAAATTCCACCAGGGAATGAATAATTGACTGGGGATGAACAACAACCTCTATATTATCTGCTTCTACACCAAACAGCCATCTGGCTTCGATCACCTCCAGTCCCTTGTTCATAAGAGTGGCGGAATCAATGGATATCTTTCTGCCCATCTCCCAGTTTGGATGATTCAGCGCCTCCTTCAATGTAACGATTTGAAGTTCTTTTTCACCTTTTCCACGGAACGGACCTCCTGATGCAGTAAGGATGATCTTCTGCAAATCTTTTTTCCGACCGGCTTCCAGGGCCTGAAAAATGGCAGAATGTTCTGAATCCACTGGAAGCATGGCAACTTTTTTACGCTTTACCGCCTCCATAACTATCTTACCGGCCATCACTAGGGTCTCTTTGTTGGCAAGCCCTATGTCTTTCCCCGCCTCGATTGCGGCAAGGGTCGGCAACAACCCGGCAGCCCCGACTATCGCTGAAACTGTCATGTCTGCGCTGTCATGGGCCGCAACCAGCCGGTTCCCTTCTTCACCAACAACTATACGATCAGTGTATTCCGCCGGAAGCAGTTTCTGGAGTTTTCCGGCATTCTCCCCACTGCCGATTGCCAGAAGTTCCGGCCTGAATTCAATAGCCTGCTCCGCTAAAAGTTCTATATTGCTGCCAGCCGCAAGGGCGGAAATTTTGAATCTGGCGGGGAATTGCCTGACAACTTCCAGAACATTTACACCAATGGAACCTGTGGACCCCAGAAGAGAAATTGATTTCATCAGGCCCCCGTGAGAACAAGAAAATAATACATGGCCGGTACGGCGAAAAGCAGAGAATCAATCCGGTCCAGTATCCCGCCATGTCCGGCAAGAAGGGTTCCGGAATCCTTGGTGTTCGTCCCGCGTTTAATAATTGATTCGGCAAGGTCACCACCAATCCCGACAAACCCGACCACCACAGCCGCAGCTGCAATGAAAAGGTAATTCTTCTCAGGAAAAAGCAACCAGGAAAAAAACAGGGCGCCGCAAACAGCAAGACAAAGCCCTCCCACTGCACCTTCAACAGTCTTGTTCGGGCTAATATAAGGAGACATTCTGTGTTTTCCCACGGCTCCACCGATAAAATAGGCTCCACTGTCTGAGCAGGCAGTAATCGAGGTAACAATAATCAACCAGGCGGCTCCTTGATCAAGTTGACGCAGAAGGACAAAATGCGCTCCAAGAAAGCCGATATAAATCAACCCGAAAATCAACCGGGCATAAAGTTGATAGCTGTCATTGAGGAAACGGTACCTTGAAATTATAAAGAAGGTGAGGAGAAAAAACGAACAGAAAATCGTTGCAGCCAGCGTTCCATCCCCCGGCAACAGACTCACTCCAAGAACAGGAAGAAAGAGAACACCCGCAAGAAACCATTTGCTTAATATTCCAAGATCCGGGCCTGCTGCCATTCTCAGGTATTCACCACAACCAATGAAAATCATGATGCAGACAACAGCATTAAATGACAGTATCGACCCTTTCAACAGTAATATAAGCCAGAAAGCAGCCAGCAGAATTCCGGGTACGATACGTTTCATAATCTAACCTGTCTGTACCTGTTCTCCTGTACGACCGAATCTTCGTTCACGGGATTGATAATCTGTGAGCGCCTGCAAGAATACATTTTTTCTGAAATCCGGCCACATAACGTCCGTAAAAATTATTTCAGCATAAGAAAGCTGCCAGAGAAGGAAATTGGACAGCCGGGCTTCCCCACCGGTCCGGATAAGCAGGTCAGGATCAGGTAAACCGGCAGTATCAAGGTGACTGCTGATCACAGTATCTGTAATTGATTCCACACTTCGTTCCCCTGCCAGACATTGACCTGCGAGATTTCGGACAGTCCTTACAATTTCATCCCTGCCGCCATAACTGAGTGCTAGATTCAAAATCAATTTGGAATTACCGGATGTTGCGGCAATTGTGTTCTCAAGAGATATCTTCACCTGACCCGGAAGTTTACTTCTGTCCCCGATGGAAACAAGCCGGATGTCATTTTCCTGCATTCGTGGAAGTTCAGCTTCGAGATATCTTTTCAGAATGGACATCAACCCGCTCACTTCCTGGGACGGCCTCTTCCAGTTTTCTGATGAAAATGCGTACAGGGTGAGAACTTCAATACCGATTTCCCGCGACGCAGCCACAATATCACGAACTGAATCGGCACCGGCCATATGTCCGAACAGCCGGGGCTTTTTCTTGCTCTGCGCCCAGCGACCGTTCCCGTCCATTATAATTGCAACATGCCTCGGGAGGCGGTCCTGATCGACCAAATCAGAAGAAACCATAATTATAACTATTCATTGAAAGCAGAAAAAAGGAGTATCCGGTTAATGAAAAAAAAGCTGATGCTCTTGCCGGAATACACTGAACCTCAGGCTGCCATTGTCACGTTAACGATGAAATGACGTGAAATTGTGCTGTAATTTTGTGTGCCGTCCTGCCTGCCGCTTTAAGCACATGGCTGAACATATAACCTGAGCCACATGCAGGATGACGCGAAAAAGGACAGGCCAGATACGTCAGAGCGGTGTTGACGGGACACTAGACTTCCATTACCTCTTTTTCCTTGGAAACGGTAATTTCATCTATTTTTTTTATATAACTGTCCGTTTCTGCCTGGGCCTGATCCTGAAGCTTGAACAGATCATCTTCCGCAATTTCTTTGTCTTTTTTCTGCTTCTTCAACGCATCAATAGCCTCCCGTCGAATATTGCGAATGGCAACCTTGAACTCTTCAGCAATCTTTTTTACTGATTTAACAAGTTCTTTCCGACGCTCTTCGGTCAGTTGCGGAATATTCAGACGTATAATTTTTCCGTCATTAACTGGTGTCAGGCCGATATCTGATTTTAAAATGGCCTTCTCAATAGCAGGTAGCATCTGAGGATCCCATGGCTGAATAGCAATCATCCTGCTCTCGGGAATGGTCAATGTGCAAACCTGGTTGAGAGGCATTCCACTGCCATACGCATCCACAGAGATATCATCAAGAATGGAAAGAGAAGCCCTTCCAGTACGAACCTTTGACAGTTCTTTCTTGAATGAATCTACACTCTTGCTCATCTTCTCCGACATTTTCGAAATGACTTCACTCATAATCTCATCCCCTATTCCATATCATTAACCAGTGTCTGTCTTTCCAGGAGACTGCCCGAGAATGTCCTTTTTTCCTCCAACTCTGCCTTATTGTACAAGAACAGTGCTCGAACAACTTCCCAGTGTCCCGTCAACACTGCTCTGACGTGACACTGGACGTATTTCAAAAATTACATTTTACTGGTTTTAAATTAAGCAGAACTGACAATTTTCCACTTTCCTGTGACGCAGAGATCGTGCGAAAAGGCCATTTTTCAAGAGACCCTTAATCATCGCCCTGCTCACTGATCAAGGTTCCAACCTTTTCACCAGTGGCAGCCTTTCTGATATTGCCGGGTTCTCCCATGTCCAGCACCATAATCGGCAGTCCGTCTTCTCTGGCCAGGGCAATTCCCGCAGCATCCATTACCCTCAAACCCTTACGAAGCACTTCATCATAGGAAAGTGTTTCATATTTCAGGGCGTCACTGTATTTCACCGGATCCTTATCGTAGACACCATCGACTTTAGTTGCTTTAATGACAATTTCCGCGTCAATCTCAAGCGCTCTCAAAACAGCAGCAGAATCAGTTGTGAAGTAGGGGTTTCCTGTACCGGCAGCAAAAATGACCACCCGGCCCTTTTCCAGGTGCCTCGTGGCCCTACGACGAATATAGGGCTCAGATACAGACTGCATCGGTATTGCAGACATTACCCTCGTAATAATTCCATTTCTTTCCAGGGCATCCTGCATCGCCAGACTGTTCATGACCGTAGCCAGCATTCCCATGTTGTCCGCAGTCGTCCGATCCATACCCTTGCTTGCCCCGGCAACACCCCTGAAAATATTACCCGCACCTATTACAATACCCAGCTCAACGTCCAGCTCAATCACTGCTTTTACTTCCGACGCCACAAATTCAAGGACCCTGGGGCTTATTCCATATGATTCTTCACCCATCAGGGCTTCGCCGCTTAACTTCAACAACATCCGTCTGTATTTTATCGTCATTGTCCTTGCTCTTTCAGGTGATAGTGAGTCACAGGCTCGTCTGCCCGCTACTTTATCAATGGCTTGACGCAGATCCGGTGAATAGGCACCCGGCAGCTCTATCAATTACGACAGTAACTATTCAGTGGAGCCAACCTGAAATCTGGCAAATCGCTTGATGGATATATTTTCACCCATCTTTCCAACCAGTTCATTGAGCAGATCCTGCACAGTCAGGTCCGGATTCTTGACATATTTCTGCTCCAGCAGGCAGATTTCAGACAGAAATTTTTCGATTTTACCTGTGACCATCTTCTCGACTATTTCCTCAGGTTTTCCGGAGTCCAGGGCCTGCTGAACATAAATATCTTTTTCTCTGGTCACAATCTCTGCAGGTACCTCTTCCCTGGTGATGGCTACCGGATTTACCGCTGCAATATGCATTGCGATATCTCGGGCAAAAGCACGAAAATCGTCATTTTTGGCAACAAAATCAGTTTCACACCCCAGCTCAACCATAACACCAAGATTTCCACCGGCATGAATATAAGTTTCAATAACACCCTCACTTGTCGCCCTGCCTGCACGTTTTGCTGCCACGGCAAGACCTTTCTGCCGTAGAAGGTCTACTGCTTTTTCCATGTCACCATCTGTATCGGACAGCGCCTTCTTGCAGTCCATCATCCCTGCAGCAGTCTTGTCCCTCAGTTCTTTTACCATTTTGCTGGTAATTTTCATGGCAAATCTCCTTAACTCAATATGTTATACCTTTATAAATCTGCCCTTTCAAAACTAATCCGGCAGATATCTTCAGAGGTAACTCCCCGGGAAACTGTCCCGAGAAGTCGACATTTATCTCAATCCTGTATTCCAGATTTAATGTGGTTTTTATCATTATATTTCACGATGTTATCTGGAAATATAACGAGTGTCTGTCCAGAAATAACAATTTTTGTTCGAGATCAAGGTGCACGGGAAATTTTACCGAAGGCTTATAATTGATATTCCAAGGATAAAATTTTTCGGGCAACGCAGATATCGGGCAAAAAGACCAACTGTGGACAACCACTAACTAAACCGTCTGGGACTCAGCAAATACACACAGCAAAAAGGGGCTGTCAAATGACTGCCCCTTTTTACTCAGTTTCATGCAATCAGCGAACAACCACATGCCGTTTCTGACAACCCCCGGCAGTAAACCCAACTTCAGCGGGGCCGTTAACAACGGCAGAACAACTATTCGGCACTTTCTACCGTCTCTTCAGCCATTTCGCTCCCTGCATCACCCATAGCAGCAGCTACAGCTTCTTCCGAGGCATCCTCTCCATCTTTCATGGCCTGTCCTGCCAGTACAGCCTCAGCGATATGATGGCTTATCAGACGGATTGACCGTATGGCATCATCATTTCCGGGGATAATAAAATCCACATTGTCAGGATCACAGTTCGTGTCAGTAATGGCAACTACCGGAATATTAAGTTTCTTTGCCTCATTAATTGCTATCGACTCTTTCTTGGGATCAACAACAAAAACAACCGACGGCAGACTTCTCATGTTCTTAATTCCGCCGACATTTCGTTCCAGCTTAACCCTTTCCTTCTCCATCAAAAGAATTTCTTTTTTGGGAAACCGGTTGATCGAACCATCTTCCTGCATGGATTCAATGGATTTAAGCCGGTCTATTGAATTCTTAATTGTCTGAAAATTGGTCAGCATTCCGCCAAGCCAGCGGTGATCGACATAATACATGCCACAGCGTTTTGCCTCTTCGTTAATAATGGCCTGGGCCTGCCTTTTGGTACCAACAAACAGGACTGTTCCACCTTTTTTGACTTCATTGGTTATGAAATCACAAGCCTTATCAAAAAGCTTTTTGGTCAGATCGAGATTAACAATATAGATTCCATTCCTGGGACCATAAATATAGGGTTTCATCTTAGGATTCCATCGCCTTGTCTGATGTCCAAAATGAAGCCCGGCCTGAAGCATTTCTCTTACTGTCACATTTGCCATTTTTTTTCTCCGTTTCTGGTTTTTCCTCCATCTTCTCAAATCGCGGAAAAAGAACTCTTTTCTCTCCGGCAACACCAGGTTGAATTGAAGATGTGTGTTTTATTGTAAATGCAGATCTTGCTCAAATCATTCGTGTGAAAATAACACTGTTTTTTACCATGAGTTAAACAATTATGCAACGGGATGATGAGGATCATCGTAAAACTTTCGATTTTCCTGTCAGGATAAGTTTTAACCATTCGAATCCGAATTTCATCAATTCAGCATCATCGTTATTAATCATTTTTTTCCAGTTTCTGTCGATCCTGAATTGCCCGAGGAGTTTGTGGCTCTCTGCAAACTCTCTGAAAGTATCAATATTATAGCAGACCATAAAAGACAACTGCTGCTTCTCTCCACCAACACCCTCTCCTTTCCATGGATTTGTCATAAACAATGTATCTAGCTCGGTCCAGAGTTCATTCATGGAATTACATTCAAGCAGCCGCTGGTTACGAATCCAGCTCTGTACTGTATGTTTCTTCTTTTCCCGGTGGCCGAGGCAGTATGGGTGGTCTGTCAGAAAATAAAACTCACTCACCTTTCCCTTCACAAAACTTCTATCTACGGCTCTTTCCAGCGGGTAAGTTCGACATGCAGAAGGACGGCTTTTATATACAGCGCATCCTTTCTCTCCCAGGAAGGGGCAGGATTTTTCTTCATTTTCCATCAATTTCAGTTTCACCGTCGGGAAATATGGATTTTCTCCTCGAACAAGAACAGTATGTTCCCGCATGAAATCCCCGGAATCAATTCCCAGGCAGTTTTTCAACATAAGTACATCATACGGATAAAGGATCATATCCACATTTTTACAGCAAACTGTAAAACATTTAACTTCCGGATGACAGTCAAAAGAAAAACAACCATTACCTATCGGAGTCATACCGTCAGGAAAACTCTTTTTTTCACAAGTCATAAGTATTTTTTTTCGGGCAACGCAAATATCGGCCAAAAAGACCAACTATGGACAACCACTATTTTCGTCCGTCTGCTCATAGAGCCGACTGATCAATAACTCTAGAGGAAGTTACAAAAAATTATCTGATTACGTATGAAACTCAGCCTGTTATTTGTGAAACTGGGGATGCGCCTTATAAAACAGGCACATCCACAATTTGGCTGAGTTTCATAGGTAATTAAAAAAAATAAAAAAAAAGCTGGATAGGAATAATTTCCCATCCAGCCTGAAACTTCCTGAAACAATCTTATTCAACTGTCATCTTCTACAGTATCAATAATTTCTTCGTACCCTACGAGTTCAATTATTGCCATGGCTGCACAATCACCTTTTCGTGTACCCGTCTGGAGGATTCTGGTATAGCCACCCTTACGATCAGCAAACTGTTCCTGAATATCAGTAAAGAGTTTTTCAACAACATCTTTTCTTCGAATATAGCTGAGTGCCTGTCTTCGGGCATGGAGATCACCCCTTTTGGCGAGAGTAATCATCTTCTCCGCAATTGGTCGCAGTTCTTTGGCTTTTTCTTTTGTTGTAACGATTCGTTCATGCTCAAACAGTGAAGTAACCATGTTCCTGAACATTGCTTCTCTATGCGAACTGGTCCTTCCCAGTTTTCTGGCAGATTTTCCGTGTCTCATCTCTTAATCCTCGGTAACAGCACTAAATCAAAGTAATTTGGAAGTAAAATTATTCCGGTTGACCAATATCATCTGTTACAGTTGCTGGTCATCGGTTTCTTTAACATCAGGTGGAGTCCAGTTTTCAAATTTCATGCCGAGGGTAAGGTCCATTTCGGCGAGCAGGGCTTTTATCTCGTTCAGGGACTTCCGTCCAAAATTCTTGGTCTTCAGCATCTCCTGATCGGTCTTCTGGGCCAGATCTCCGATAAAGTGAATATCAGCATTTTTCAGGCAGTTGGCCGAACGCACAGACAACTCAAGGTCTTCAACAGGTTTATCCAGGTACGGATTATCTGGTTCGACCTCTCTACTGGTATCTTCCGTCACCTCGGGCTCCGCCTCTTCCTCATCAAAATTGATGAAGATGGTCATCTGTTCTTTAAGAATCTTAGCCGCGTATGCAAGAGCACTTTCCGGCCTGAGACTCCCGTCAGTTTCAATTTCAATAGTCAGCTTATCATAATCAGTCTGTTGACCGACTCGAGCCTGGGAAGTGACATACTGAATTTTCTTTATGGGGGTGAAAATGGCGTCGATCGGGATCTGCCCAATAGCCAGGTTTTCCTTATCCTGCTTCTCAGCAGGTTGATATCCCTTTCCCCATTCAACGGTAAGCTCAGCCCTGAAGGTGACGTCCCCGGTCAAAGTACAGATCAACTGCTCAGGATTCATCACTTCAACAAGCTCATTACCGTCGATATCAGCAGCTGTAACCTTTCCAGGGCCGGTCTTGTCAATGATGACATTCTGGGAATCACCGGAGAGCAGCTTGATCCTGATTGTTTTAAGATTCAGAATAATTTCACTGACATCTTCCATTATATCTTTCATGGAAGTGAATTCGTGAAGAGCCCCCTCAATTTTTACAGTGGTTATTGCCGCACCCTGAATTGAAGAGAGAAGGATTCGCCGCAGCGAATTCCCGATAGTAGTCGCAAATCCCCTTTCAAGGGGCTGACAGACAAACTTTCCATAAGTCTCGGTGTGCTTGTCCCTGTCAACCTCAAGCTTCTCTGGTTTAATCAGCTCGTGCCAGTTACGGTAAAATGGTGTTTTTTCGTCGGCAGCTTGAGTCATAAATTACCTTCTCTGCTTTTCTTCTTTACTTTGAAAAGTATTCACCCCTTGACATACAAAAGGTGTTCATTAAGCGCGAAAGCAAGCCTCCTGAGGAGACATTACCTTCATAATTCTACTTCGTTTTATTTTGAGTACAGTTCAACAATGAGCTGTTCCTGAATCGGCATGGTGATTTCTTCGCGATTCGGCATGGCTTTAATGGTTGCCTTGTAATTGTCCTTATCAAGCTCAATCCAGCTCGGAATCCCACGCCTGGCAACAGCCTCTAGATTTTCATTGATGGCACCGTTCGCCCGGCTTTTTTCCTTTAACGTTATAGTATCATTGACAGAAACAAGAAAGGACGGAATATCTACCTTTCGGCCATTGACCAGAATATGCTTATGACGAACAAGCTGACGCGCCTGATTTCTTGAAGCGGCAAATCCCAGTCGAAAAACAGTATTGTCGAGTCGTCGCTCAAGAAGTACGAGCAGATTTTCACCAGTAACGCCCTTCTGCCTGTCAGCCTTCTGGAAATTCAATTTGAACTGCCCCTCCAGCATACCGTACATGGCCTTGACTTTCTGTTTTTCACGCAACTGAACAGCATAGTTGGAGAGTTTTTTAAATCTTGCCTGCCCGTGCTGACCAGGACCAAAAGCCCTTCTCTCATACGAGCACTTATCAGAGTAACAACGGTCACCCTTGAGGTATAATTTCAATCCTTCTCTCCTGCATCGACGACATGCAGCACCTATATTTCTAGCCAACGTAGGCCTCCATTCAAAATATTTTTTCTTTCAGGGAAATTGAAAAATAATCAGACCCGACGACGTTTGGGTGGTTTGCATCCGTTGTGAGGTATCGGTGTCACATCATAAATTCGACTCACTTCAAACCCTGTATTTATCAGCGCTCTCAAAGCAGCCTCTCTCCCGGGCCCAGGTCCTTTTACCTTCACTTCAACTTTTCTCATTCCAAAATCTGCAGCTTTTTTAGCAGCATCAGCGAGAGCATTCTGGGCGGCAAAAGGTGTACTTTTCCTGGAACCTTTAAACCCAAGAACCCCGGCACTGCACCAGGCGACAACATTTCCCTGTTTATCGGAAATAGTCACAATCGTATTGTTAAAAGTTGAATAGATAAAAACTATACCTTCCGGTACATTCTTTTTTACCCTTCTTTTTTTTGCAACGGCCATAATTTTATACCTGTTTAATTATCTGCTATTTCCGACGTCCAGCTCCACGTCTGGGGCCTTTTCTGGTACGTGCATTAGTCTTTGTATTCTGTCCACGACAGGGCAGCCCCATACGATGACGCCGTCCTCTATAACAGCCGAGATCGGTCAGTCGCTTGATATCCATGGAAACTTCCCGGCGGCGGTCACCTTCAACAGTGTATTCCGCTTCAATCACCTTTCTGATCCGGTTGATGTCATCGCCCCCGAGATCATCACTGTTCATCGTGTAGGGCAGATCCACCTTATCGAGGATTTTGCGGGCCGATGTCAGACCAATCCCGTGAATATAAGTAAGTGCCCGGTCAATATGTTTGTTTTTTGGAAGGTCAACTCCTGCTATACGTGCCAAGATCTATCTCCTTAAAGGAAGTAGGAAGTAAAAAGCGGTAACTCCACAATTAACCCTGCCTCTGTTTATGTTTCTTAATTTTACAGGATACGCGAACTACCCCATTTCGCTTAAATATTTTGCATTCACTGCATATTTTTTTTACTGATGCGCGTACTTTCATGATAAGACTCTATTTTTTCTTTTTGGCGTTTTTCGCCCGGAACGTTACTCTTCCCCTGGTGAGATCGTAGGGAGAAAGTTCTATCGTAACTCTGTCACCAGGCAGGATTTTGATAAAATGCATCCTCATCTTGCCTGAAATATGTGCAAGCACCTTATGCCCATTGTCAAGTTCGACCCTGAACATTGCATTCGGTAACGGCTCAATAATAGTACCTTCTACTTCGATTGCTTCTTCTTTTGCCATGGATGTCCCTGAGTATTCATAGTTTCAATTAAAAACGGAGCATTATACTATACCTCTCAAAAAAAGAGAAGTGTTTTTTAAATTTCTGCAGGCTTTTCTGTCAACTGAGAATACGTGGTCCGTTTTCAGTTACCGCCACGGAATGCTCAAAATGAGCAGAAGGCTTACGATCAGCTGTAACTACCGTCCATCCGTCTTTGAGAACTTTTACCCTGCCGGTACCGAGATTGACCATCGGCTCAATTGCCAGAACCATTCCGACCCTCAATCTTTCCGTCCTTTCACCCTGATAAAAATTCGGGATTTCAGGAGGCTCATGCAATGCGCTGCCGATACCGTGCCCGACAAACTGTTTAACAACTGAAAAACCGTGTCCTTCCACGTGATTCTGGACCGCCAGTGATATATCCCTTATATGGTTTCCGGCAGTAACCTGTTCAATACCTTTGTACAGAGACTCTTCGGTTACCTTCAGAAGACGTGTAATTTCCGGTTTTATCTTTCCCACTGCGACAGTCAGTGCAGAATCACCGAAAAATCCTTCATACTCAACACCAAAATCAATGGAAAGAATATCCCCTTTTTTTAATTTTTTCTTCCTGGATGGTATCCCGTGCACTACTTCTTCATTAAGCGAGACACAGAGACTCCCAGGAAACCCCCTGTATCCCTTAAAAGCAGGCCTTCCTTTTCGCTTAAGACAATATTCTTCAGCAAGCCTGTCCAGTTCCCAGGTTGTAATGCCGGGTCTGACAGCTTCCTTTAATAATTTTAAAGCACCGGCAACAATACTGTTCGCCTCGGCCATTATTTCTATTTCAGCGGGAGTTTTTACTATTACAGCCCCCCGCCCTGAGGATGAAGCCACAACTTATCGGCGTCCTTTAATCCGTCCCTGTTTCATAAACCCTTCATAATTTCTCATATGAAGATGAGATTCAATCTGCGAGATGGTATCAATACCGACCCCGACAACAATGAGCAGTGCCGTTCCACCAAAATAAAACGGAATATTGAATTCACGTATGAGCAAGGTCGGTAATACGCATACGGCACTGAGATAAATGGCTCCAACGACAGTTAACCTGGTCAGCACTTTATCAAGAAACTCAGCAGTTCTTTTACCTGGTCTTATTCCTGGTATAAACCCACCGTTTTTCTTCAGATTATCAGCTACATCATCAGGCTTGAACTGGACTGCAGTATAAAAAAAGCAGAAGAAGACTATCATTCCAATATAGCAGATATAATAGTAGATCGTTCCCGGAGCCATGGCGGCTGAAACTCTCTGCACCCATTCAATTTTGATAAAACTTCCTATGGTCGCTGGAAACATCATAATTGATGAGGCAAATATGGGAGGAATCACCCCGGAAATGTTAATTTTAAGGGGCAGGTGAGAGCTTTGACCACCATACACTCTTCTCCCTACCACACGCTTCGCGTACTGTATTGGAATGCGTCGCTGCGCCGTTTCAAAAAAGACTATAACTGCTACAATCGCAAACATGAACAGAACCAGAAAAGGTACAAAAAACAAGGCAATTTCTCCAGCCTTGATCAACTGAATGGAGTTGACTACCGCAGCCGGTCCCCGGGCGACAATACCTGCGAAAATGATCAATGATATACCGTTCCCAATACCCCTCTCTGTCATCTGTTCCCCAAGCCACATGATAAACGCGGTACCTGAAGTTAGAGTGAGCATGGTCATCAGTTTAAACTGCAGTCCGGGAACGAGAACAATAGCTTCCCCGCCGGGCCCTGTCATACTCTCAAGACCAACCGCGATAAATGTGCCCTGAACGATACTCAGGAAAACCGTACCATATCGGGTGTACTGCGTTATTTTCCGGTTACCGGCCTCTCCTTCTTTTTTCAATGCTTCAAGCTGTGGAATAACAACAGTCAGCAGCTGAATAATAATGGAGGCGGAGATATATGGCATTATCCCCAGAGCAAACACTGAAAAATTCTTCAGTGCCCCACCGGAGAACAAGTTAAACATGCCAAACAATGTTCCAGCATTCTGATTGAAAAACGCCTGGAGAGCTTCACCGTTAATTCCAGGCGTGGGTATCTGAACACCCATTCTATAAACAGCAAGCATAATAAGCGTAAAAAAGATACGTCTACGCAGCTCCGGTATATTTGCAGCACTCTGCAATCCGCCCATTATAATGTCCTATCTTCGTTCCTATCAATAATAACAATACTTGATGCCCTGACAACGAGAGGCAACTATTTGCCATCCTGACCAGCTTCAACAAGTTCAACACTTCCGCCTGCCGCTTCAATTTTTTCTTTGGCAGCCGCACTGATCTTATCAACCTTGACAGTCAGTGATTTTGTTACTTCTCCATTGGCAAGAATCTTTACAGCATCACCCTTCCTGATTATCCCGGCTTCAACTAACACCTGGGGGTTGATTTCAGATCCCGCATCAAAGGTATCCAGCTGTTTCAGTGAGACAATTGTATATTCCTTTCGGAAAATATTATTAAAACCTCGTTTGGGCAACCGTCTCTGCAATGGCATTTGACCACCTTCAAAGCCGGGTTTTATTCCAGAACCTGAACGTGATTTGAATCCCTTGTGACCTCTTCCCGCAGTTTTACCATGACCGGTTCCCGGTCCTCTTCCAAGCCGTTTCCGGTTTTTAGTCGATCCTTTTTGTGGAGAAAGGTTTGCCAGAGTTAACATGCTATATCTCCTCAATATGTACAAGATGACCAACCTTTTTAAGCATACCGCGTATCTCAGGTGTATCTTTTCTTGTAACTTTTTTATTCATTTTGGTGAGCCCAAGCCCAATTAAAGTGGCCCTTATTTTCCTGGTACTGCCAATCCCACTTTTGACCTGATAAAAAGTTATTGTCTCGGCCATTTGACTACCTTTTTTCATATATTTTACATGGACAACCTACTGAAAAACAGGTTGTCTATGCAGTGATTTCTTCAACTGTCTTGCCTCGAAGTTCAGCAATATATTCTGCTGATCTCAACGATTGAAGGCCATTGATCGTAGCTTTAACCATATTGTGCGGATTGTGTGATCCAAGACATTTTGTCAAGACGTTTGACACACCAGCCGATTCCAAAACCGCCCTGACAGGACCACCAGCAATAAGACCGGTACCTTCGGATGCGGGTTTAAGCAGGACCTTTCCTGCACCATATTTTCCTATAATCTGATGAGGAATTGAGGACTCAGTCAGGGAGACGGAAATCATCGATTTTCTCGCTTTTTCCACACCTTTCCTAATGGCCTCGGGAACCTGGTTAGCTTTTCCAAGTCCATAACCGACCTTTCCCTTTCCATCACCTACCACAACTATGGCACTAAAGCTGAATCTACGTCCACCTTTTACGACTTTAGCGACCCTGTTAATGAAAACAATTTTTTCTATCAGCTCCTCAGCATTGTTACTTTTGGAACGTTTAAAATCAGACAAGGGGCACCCCCGTATTAAATAAAATCATTAAAAAATCAAACCACCTTCCCGAGCACCTTCGGAAAGTGATTTTACTCTACCGTGATATATTGATCCTCCACGGTCAAAAACCACCTTGGTGATTCCGGCGGATTTTGCGCGAGCACCTATCATTTCACCAATCTTTTTTGCAGCGGCAACCTTTCCCTTTTCATCATCTGCCAGAGAAAAGTCTTTATCAAGTGTGGACACAGATACAAGTGTATGTCCGGCTACATCATCTATTATCTGAGCATAAATATGTTTATTGCTTTTGAAGACTCTCAATCTGGGCCGTTCACCCGTACCGGTAATTTTCTTCCGGATACGCCTGACGCGTTTTGCCCTTGATATTGTCTTTGGATTCGTCCTGGCCATTTTATTTATCCATTATTAATATTTAAATTTTCATTATGTGCATTCAACAAAAATTAACTCGCGCCGGCTTTACCCACCTTGCGGACAATATGTTCATCTTCATAGCGGATACCTTTTCCCTTATAGGGCTCAGGCTTTCTGACCTGGCGAATTTTTGCCGCGACAAGACCAAGCAATTCCTTATCAATACATTCAAGCACAATTTTTGTGTTACCATCTACAGTTGCATTGACCTCTTTGGGCAGTTCAAATTCAACAGGATTTGAATACCCTACATTAAGGGTGAGCTTCGAATTACTGACACTGGCCTTATAACCGACACCCTCAATGACAAGAACTCTTTTGAAACCATCTGCAACACCGATGATCATGTTATTGATCAGACTTCTTGTGAGTCCTCTGAAGGCGTTGACCTTTTTGCTCTCTACTCTGTTTCTGACAGAAATCACGCCATCTTCCAGAACCACTTCCACCTCTGGAATGATTTCACGTTCCAATGTTCCTTTGCTTCCGGTCACGGAAATCAGTTGACCCTTCAGGTCAACTTTCACCCCTGCAGGGACCGGAATTGGTTGTTTACCAATACGAGACATAATTACCTCCGTTTCCTGCGCGGTCTACCAGACCTCACAAATGATCTCCCCACCAGAATTGAGTGCCCTGGCTGTTTTATCCGTCACGACACCTCTGGATGTGGATATAATTGCTATTCCAAGTCCATTCAACACCTTGGGAATCGCATTTGCTTTTGCATATTTCCTTAAACCGGGTTTACTGATTCTCTTTAAACCGGTTATAACCGGCTCCTGATTCGGACCGTATTTCAGTTCAATTTTCAGAGTCCCCTGAACTGAATCTTCAATAACCTGATACCCGCGAATATACCCTTCTTCTTTCAGAACCTTGGCGACATTCACTTTTACCGTCGAGGAGGGCATTTCAACAGTATCAAATTTTACCATTACTGCATTTCGTATCCTGGTCAGCATATCTGCCAGGGGATCGCTCATTGACATAGCGAACACTCCTTATGTTTCAATAGTGTGGATGGCCAAATCAAAAACGGCTGAAATTCTACCAACTTGATTTAGTCACTCCGGTAATTTCACCGCTCAGCGCCAATTTACGGAAGCAGATTCTGCAAATACCAAACTTTCTGATAAATCCCCTCGGACGCCCGCAGAGAGGACATCTATTATATTTCCGCACTCCAAATTTCGGCTCGCGTTTTGCTTTTGCGATTATTGATTTTTTAGCCAAACCAACCTCCAATAATTCTTTTAAGTAAAGACGTATCCTACTCCGTTTATTATTTCTTAAAAGGCATTCCAAGTTTCCTGAGAAGAGATCGCCCTTCTTCATCCGTCTGTGCGGATGTTACAATTGTAATATTAAGCCCTTTGATCTTATCAATTTTGTCGTAATCGATCTCCGGGAAAATAATCTGTTCCTGAATTCCCATGGAAAAATTTCCACGTCCATCAAATCCCTTGGGAGAAAGTCCCCTGAAATCCCTTACCCGCGGAAGCGCTATATTAACAAGCTTGCTGAAGAAATCATACATTTTATCTCCACGGAGAGTAACTCGACACCCTATGGGCATACCCTCGCGAAGCTTAAATGTCGCAATTGATTTCTTAGCCTTTGTAATGACGGCTTTCTGGCCGGCTATGCGTGTAAGTTCTTCAGCGGCACCTTCAACAATTTTCGGATTCTGCACAGCCTCACCCAACCCCATATTCAAGACTATCTTCTTGAGTTGCGGCAGCTGCATAACATTTTTGTATCCGAATTCCTCTTTCAGCGCAGGAACACATTCGTTCATGTATTTTTCTTTCAGCGCACCCATGTATAACTCCTGGCTTAAACCTTTTTTCGATTACTTATGATTTACTTTCGATGGGCTCACCGCAACTCTTGCAGTAGCGGACCTTGGTCCCATCCTCAAGTACCTTTTTACCAATTCGGCCGGTCTTGGTACACTCGGGACAAATAAGCTGAATATTTGATACGTGTATCGGCGCTTCCTTTTCGACAATCTGACCCTGCTGATTCATCTCGGTCGGTTTTGTATGGCGCTTGATCATATTTATTCGCTCAACAACGACCTTATCCTTTGCCCTTAATACGCGCAGGATTTTACCAACCCGGCCTTTGTCCTTACCTGCAATTACTTCAACCTGATCATTTTTCTTCAGGTATGTTCTGCCCTGTCTCATTTCTATACCTTTTTCCAATCAATGTATCTGACCCGGCGGATCAGGAGACTCTCCTGTCCTTCAGGACGGTTAAAGTGCCTCCGGTGCCAGTGAGATAATTTTCATGAAACCTTGATTTCTCAGCTCACGGGCTACAGGTCCGAAAATACGAGTCCCTACAGGTTCACCCGAGGTCCCGAGCATTACGGCTGCATTATCATCAAACCTTACCCAGGTATCATCCATGCGCTTCATTTCTTTTGCGGTTCTGACGATTACCGCCTTCATCACATCACCCTTTTTCACCTTGGCGTGTGGAAGCGCTTCCTTCACGGTAACCACGATCACGTCTCCGATAGTGGCGTATCGTTTTCTCGTTCCGCCAAGAACCCGGATACACAAAACCTTCTTGGCTCCCGAGTTATCTGCGACATTCAGTACTGTCTCTGCCTGTATCATAATTTCACCTGATATATCATACGAAACAAAACGTTTCTCAACTTCTGCACTGTCAGTTTTAAAGTGCCTTATCCAGTATTGTTCTCACCCGCCACCTCTTTCTCTTGCTCAGTGGTCGGCACTCCTCAATCAGAACAGTGTCACCGATATTACAACGGTTCTCAGGATCATCTGCCAGATATTTGACACTGGTTTTCACGAATTTTCCATAAAGCTTATGACGAATCTTACGCTCAACCTGAACGACAACACTTTTTTCCATTCTGTTGCTGACAACAGAACCGGTTCTTGTCTTCTTAGATTTTTTTATTTCGCTCATAGTTTAATCACTTAGTGATGAATGTATAGAATCTGACCGGTCTCATTCAATTTTCATATTTTGGCTCAGCTAACAGCCTGGGCCTTGACGGTCTCGATTCTAGCAATATCTTTCCTAATTTTTTTTAACCGCGAGGTATCTTCAAGAGGTCTGATGCGATGTTGAAAAGCTAAATTTCCCAATTCTTCTCTCAGTTCCTTTTCCTTGTTTTCAAGATCCTCAGCGGACATTTTACGAATTTCCTCTACTTTCATAAAGTGTTCCTCTTGGTTACTACTTTGGTTGAGAATGGAAGTTTATTCCCGGCCAGCCTTAATGCTTTTACAGCAAGTTCTTCACTGACTCCGCCAATCTCATACAGGACCATTCCAGGTTTTATCATGGCCACCCACGATTCCGGACTGCCTTTACCTTTACCCATCCTTGTCTCAGCGGGCTTCTTGGTCAGGGGTTTATCAGGGAACACCCTGATCCAGACCTTGCCACCACGCTTCAGCGTCCTGTTGATAGTAACACGGGCAGCTTCAATCTGCTGGGCGGTCATTTTTCCACAGCATGTAGCCTTAATGGCAAAATCGCCGAAGGAAATAGAGGACCCTCTGTAGGCAATACCTCTGTTCCTTCCTTTAAAAACTTTTCTATGTTTAACCTTTTTAGGACTTAACATCTTCTACTCCGAATTATGCGATTAAAACAGCAACATTGATGAAGAAAAAAACTCTATACACCAGCACTGTCCTTTTCACTGAGCACTTCACCATTAAAAATCCACACTTTCACACCAATAATCCCATATGTGGTGTTAGCTTCTGCAAGCGCGTAGTCAACATCGGCCCTGAGGGTGTGCAACGGTACCCTTCCTTCGCGAACCCACTCACACCTTGACATTTCAGCACCACCGAGTCGACCGGAACAGGAAATTTTGATACCCTGCACACCAAATCTCAAAGCGGAGCTGACAGCCTTTTTCATGGCCCGGCGAAAAGCAACCCTTCTGACCAGCTGCTGAGCTATATTTTCAGCAACAAGCTGAGCATCCGCCTCAGGACGTCTGACTTCCTGGATGTCAATCGTAACCTTGCGGGAGATAAGTTTCTCAAGCTCTTTTTTAATGAGCTCAATTTCCGCACCCTTTTTCCCGATCACAATTCCAGGACGCGCGGTATACAGCTTGATTCGCACATGTTCCCCTGTACGCTCAATCTTTACCTTAGACAACCCTGCATGGTGGAGTCGTTTCTTGAGAAACTTTTTAATTTTCTGATCTTCAATTAAAAAGGCGGCGTACTCCTTATCCGCATACCAGATCGAATCCCATGTCCGGGTAATGTTCAGTCTCATTCCTAATGGATTAACCTTCTGCCCCAAAACAGTCCTCCAACAAATCCAATACTCAAATTAATCTTAGCGGCAAGCAACCTGCAATCGCTCACCGTATTCCAAACTAGTTCTCATCGACAATAACTGTTATATGACTAGTTCTTTTTATTATGGAGGTAGCTCTTCCCATGGCTCTGGGCCTGATTCTCTTCAGGGATGGTCCACCATCAATCATAATTTTTTTGATATAAAGATTATCAACATCAGTTGTTTCATCCTGAGTCGCATTTGCGACAGCAGACTCCAGTACCTTCTGGATAATTCCCGCCCCTTTTTTCGGCATGAAACGCAAGGTGTTGATGGCCTCATCCACACCCATCCCCCTGACAACGTCAGCGACAAGTCTCGCCTTCTGCGGAGATATTCTTATATATTTGCCTACGGCTCGTGCTTCCATAGCTTATACTCCCAAGTGAGTTCCCAACAGAAACATGCATTTCTGTTTATTTTCTTCCCTTCTTGTCTGAAGCATGTCCATAATAGGTTCTGGTCGGGGAAAATTCACCAAGCTTGTGCCCAACCATGTTCTCGGTAACAAATACCGGAATGAACTTTTTCCCATTATGAACTGCAAATGTCAGGCCTACCATCTCAGGACTGATATCCGAACGCCTGGACCAGGTTTTGATGACCTTCCTGGAACCACTTTCGATAGCCGCGGACACTTTCTTCTGTAAATGATCATCGATGAAAGGACCTTTTTTAATTGAACGAGACATATCTTACTCCTTGTCTGTTATGATCTCTTCTTGACAATCAGTTTGTCAGAAGCCTTTCTCTTTCGAGTCTTGTAACCTTTGGTCGGACGTCCCCAGGGAGTACATGGATGCCGCCCACCTGAACTCTTGCCTTCCCCGCCACCCATAGGATGGTCAACCGGGTTCATAGCTACACCTCGAACATGGGGTCTTCTTCCTTTCCATCTGTTCCTGCCTGCTTTTCCCAGTTTCTGGCTTTCGTGTTCACGATTACCTACCTGGCCGATACAGGCCCTGCATTTATTATTGAACTTTCGCACCTCGCCGGATGGCAACCGGACAAGAACATAACTCCCTTCCTTGGCCATCAACTGTGCAGATGCACCGGCGCTGCGAACGAGCTGAGCACCTTTGCCGATTTTCATCTCAATGTTATGGATGATGGTTCCAAGAGGAATATTACTCATCGGCAGACAGTTACCAGGCTGAATGTCAACGTTTTCACCGGCTATTACCCTGTCACCAACAGATATCCCGTCAGGCGAAAGAATATAGCTCTTCTCCCCGTCAAGATAGCTGAGCAAGGCGATATTGGCAGACCTGTTAGGATCATACTCTATGGCGACTACCCTGGCGTCTATATCGGTTTTATTTCTCTTAAAATCAATGATTCTGTACTTACGTTTATGGCCACCACCAATATGCCTGGAGGTAATGCGCCCGTAATTGTTCCTTCCACCGCTTTTTGACAAACTGCAAACTAGGCTCTTTTCCGGTGCATTTTTTGACAGCTCCGGATTCTTGATCGACACATGGTGCCGTTTGCCAGCCGATGTAGGTTTATATGTTTTTATAGCCATGATTTCCCAATCGCTCCATCAAATAGGGTTAGATACAATCACCAGGTGATTATAATTTTCGAACAATTTCCTGCAATATTCAGCTACAGTTCGTCTACGAAATTAATCTCACCTTCAGACAGGGTAACATAGGCTTTTTTCCAGTCACTGGTAAAACCTATTGTTTTTCCAACCCGTTTTTGCTTGCCGTGCATATTAGCAGTTCTCACATCCTTCACCTTGACGTTGAAGATGAGCTCAACTGCCCTTTTAATCTCTATCTTGTTTGCCTTGGGATGGACCTTGAAAACAACCTGTCCTTCATCTTCCTGAAGCAATGCTGCCTTCTCGGTGAGGCATGGTCCCTTCAGCACATTGTATAAATTTTTCATGACGCCAACCTCTTCTCAAGGCTCTCTATTGTGGGTTGCACCAGAATAAGTTTTTTATGAAGAAGAATGTCATATACATTGACACCTTCAGCGGGCAACACTTTATAACCATTGACGTTACGGGAAGATTTGCACAGATTTTCATTCTCACTTCCTGCAACGATAAGGGCATTGTCGACTTCGAGTGCTCCCATAACTTCCACAAAATCCCTGGTTTTGATTCTTTCCAGCGTGAAGTCATCAAGAACAATGAGATTTCCTTCCTGGAACCTGGCACTTATTGCCATGGCCACGGCCTGCTTTTTCACTTTCCGGTTCAGCTTGAAAGCATAGTCACGCGGTTTGGGACCAAAGGCGACCCCACCACCCCGCCAGATGGGTGAAGTCCTCGTTCCGGCTCTCGCCCGGCCTGTACCTTTCTGACGCCACGGTTTTGCTCCACCGCCTCTCACCTCAACCCGTGTTTTCGTGCAGGCATTTCCTGATCGTCGAGCCGCTCTCTGCATCCGTACAACTTCGTGCAGAATATGTTCCTTGACTTCACGGTTGAACACATCATCTCTCAGCTCAACCTCGCCAACACTCTCATTCTTGGTGTTAACTATCTTTACAGTAGACATATCTATCTCCTCGAGCCTGTCTTAATTCAAAAGCAGTTTATTTTGAAAAAATTTTCAACAGGCCGTTCTTGGCTCCAGGAAGGGGACCTTTCAAAAGCACGACATTTTCATCAGAACGAATATCAATGATGATCACATTCTTTCTCAGTACAGTATCATTTCCCATTCTTCCCGGCATTTTTTTCCCCTTTACAACTCTTCCCGGGTATGCACTCATGCCTATGGAACCTGGTGCCCTGTGAAATTTGGAGCCATGACCCGCACCACCGCCGGCGAATCCGTGTCGTTTAACAACACCCTGAAAACCCTTACCTTTGCTCGTCCCCTGTACATCCACAAGATCACCGACTTTGAATACCGTATCCAGAGTAATATCCTGTCCTACTTCGTATTTATCCGAATCATTGACCCTGAACTCGCGTATAAAGTAAAACCCTTCGGACCCTGATTTTTTCAGGTGGCCGGCCACGGGCTTATTGACCCTTGACTCCTTCTTTTCAGAAAAGCCTACCTGAATGGCATTGTATCCATCTACGGCTTCACTTTTTACCTGGAGGACTTTACAGGGCCCAGCTTCCACAACAGTGACTGGAGTAGCCTGTCCCATTTCGCTGTAAACCCGGGTCATCCCGATTTTTTTACCTAATATACCCATTGACTTTGGCATAATTCTACCTGATGCTTCAATTTACAATTGATATCGTCGCCATCTACGGCAGCTTTATTTCTACATCGACCCCCGCAGACAATTCCAGCTTCATCAGAAGGTCGATTGTCTGTTGAGTCGGCTCAAGAATATCGAGCAAACGACGATGAGTCCTCATTTCAAACTGCTCACGGGATTTCTTATCGACATGGGGTGAACGGAGAACACAGTACTTGTTCACCGAAGTCGGTAAAGGAATCGGTCCAGCTACCGCAGATCCGGTTCTTCTGGCAGTCTCAACAATTTCCGAGGTTGACTGATCCAGCAGCTTATGATCGTATGCTTTGAGACGGATACGGATTTTCTCTGTAGGTATCATCATGCACCCTTTTTATAAAATTTCACTGATAACGCCTGCACCAACTGTGCGCCCACCCTCGCGAATGGCAAAACGCAGACCGACATCCATGGCAATAGGTGTAATCAACTCAACAGTTGCCGCGATATTATCTCCAGGCATGACCATTTCAACACCTTCTTCAAGTGTCAGAACTCCGGTCACGTCAGTGGTTCTGAAATAAAACTGAGGACGGTATCCATTGAAGAACGGAGTATGCCTTCCGCCCTCATCCTTACCAAGGATATAACACTCAGCCTTGAACTTGGTGTGCGGGGTGATGGATTTCGGAGCGGCCAGAACCTGCCCTCTCTCAATTTCATCCCTTTTAATTCCCCGCAGCAATGCCCCGATATTATCACCAGCCTGTCCTTCGTCCAGCAGCTTGCGGAACATCTCCACGCCTGTACACGTTGTTTTCTGGGTTTCCCGGATACCAACGATCTCCACTTCGTCACCAACATGAATAACACCACGCTCAACACGTCCAGTTGCCACTGTACCACGACCGGAGATCGAAAAAACATCCTCAACCGGCATGAGAAACGGCTGATCAACATCACGCTTCGGCTCAGGAATATAGGAATCTATTGCGTCCATCAGCTCCCATATACACTTGGAATGCTCTTCGTCTTCCGGGTTCTCAAGTGCCTGCAGAGCAGAACCCTGGATGAACGGAATATCATCACCAGGGAATTCATATTTATCCAGCAACTCCCTCAGTTCCATGTCCACGAGCTCGATGAGTTCCTCATCATCGACCATGTCGCACTTGTTGAGGAAAACAACAATCGCAGGAACACCAACCTGACGGGCAAGAAGAATATGCTCACGAGTCTGGGGCATTGCACCGTCTGTTGCCGCAACAACGAGGATCGCACCGTCCATCTGAGCCGCACCGGTAATCATGTTCTTGATGTAATCTGCATGACCGGGACAATCAACGTGAGCATAATGACGCTTCTCAGTCTCGTACTCAACGTGGGCCGTTGCGATTGTAATACCTCTTTCCTTCTCCTCAGGAGCCTTGTCAATATCACTGAAGTCGGTAAAGGAAGCCTGCCCCTTCAGAGATAGCACCCGGGTGATTGCAGCTGTTAAGGTCGTTTTACCATGGTCGATATGACCAACCGTACCGACGTTAACATGCGGTTTAGTCCTTTCAAATTTTTCCTTTGACATAACTGTTCCTCAATATGTTTGGACCTAGATCCCTCTGATTTTTTTTATTATTTTATCTGCCTTTGAAGCAGGTACTACATCATATTGTAAAAACTGCATTGTAAATGTTGCCCGTCCCTGTGTCGATGACCTGAGGGACGTCGAATAACCGAACATCTCAGCAAGAGGCACATGTGCTTTTAAAACCTGAAGCTCTTTTTCCGCCTCAACGCCGACTATTTTCCCCCGTTTACTGTTCAAATCGGAAATTACATCTCCAACATACTCTTCGGGAGTGACAACTTCCAGGCTCATGACCGGCTCCAGCAACTCAGGGTCTGCATCTGCCGCCGCCCGCCTTATTGCCATGGCAGCAGAAATACCGAAAGCCATTTCAGTTGATTCCTCGTCATGGTACGAACCACCCACCAGGGATACTTTAAGATCCGTGAGCGGATATCCGATCAACGGACCGGAATCAAGACTGTCCTCTATTCCCTTGCGGATAAATTCCAGATATTCTTCAGGAACGGTATTTTCGTCCACAAGATTTTCAAACGAAAATCCACTTCCCCTGTCCGCCGGTTCAATCTCAATAATGACGTGTCCATACTGCCCTTTGGCCCCCGTCAGCTGATCAAACTTTCCTTCCCCGCGGCAGACCCTGCCGATTGTTTCCTTGTAGGCGACCTGGGGGGTCCCTACATTTGCCGCTACCTTGAACTCGTTGAGCAGGCGGTCAACAATAATTTCCAGATGAAGTTCCCCCATACCGGAAATGATAGTCTGGCCTGTATCACTGTTTGTCGTTATGGTGAACGACGGATCCTCCAGAGCAATTTTCTCCAGTGTTTCTGCCAGTTTTTTTTCTTCCGCCTTGCTCTTCGGCTCAATTGCTACACCAATTACAGGATCAGGGAAATCCATACTCTCAAGGATTATATGATCCCCTTTCCTGCAGAGCGTGTCACCAGTGGTCGTAAACTTGAGACCGACTATCGCGCCGATATCTCCAGCAAGTATTTCATCCACTTCTTCACGTTTATTTGCATGAAGCTTGAGGATCTTGCCAATTTTTTCCTGTTTTTTCTTTACAGGATTAAAAACCTTATCCCCCACTCCGATTCTGCCGGAATAGACGCGGATAAAGGCAAGATTTTCAACAAAGGTGTCACTCATCAGCTTGAAAACCAGCCCCACAAAACTGTCCGCAGGATCAGTCTTCCTGGTAACGGGTTCACCATTTTTACCGACTCCTTCAATTTCCCTTACATCCAGAGGAGACGGCAGATAGCGAATCACACTGTCAAGCAGTGGCTGCACACCCTTGTTTTTAAAAGCGCTCCCACACAAAACAGGCACTACTTCAAGCGCCAGCGTTGCTTTCCTGAGAGCGATGTATATCTCAGGCGCAGATACTGTAGTATCATCTAAGTATTTTTCCATGATACCCTCATCGAAGTCGGCCAACTTCTCGAGGAGCATCATCCGTGCGGCCGTGAATCTTTCTAAGTGTTCGCCAGGAACATCGACAACTTCTACTTCCTGGCCAAGAGACTGTTCACTGAAAAGGAGCATTTTTTCCTCAATGAGGTCAATCACTCCCCTGAACTCAGTCTCTTTTCCTACCGGAATCTGTATGGGCAGCGGATTTGCCCCCAGCCTCTCAGCAATCATGTTTACACATTTGCTGAAATCGGCCCCCACACGATCCATCTTGTTGACAAAGGCAACCCGCGGAATAGCGTATTTATCCGCCTGCCTCCATACGGTTTCAGACTGGGGTTCAACTCCTCCCACAGCACAGAACACCGCTACAACTCCATCAAGAACCCTCAGGCAGCGTTCCACCTCAACAGTGAAATCAACATGCCCGGGAGTATCTATTATGTTTATTTTATTCTCTTTCCAGTAACAGGTGGTTGCTGCCGAGGTAATCGTAATCCCCCGCTCCTGTTCCTGTTCCATCCAGTCCATGACGGCCGTACCCTCATGAACTTCTCCGATCTTGTACGAACGACCGGTGTAATACAATATTCTTTCGGTTGTCGTTGTTTTTCCGGCATCAATATGGGCCATAATGCCAATATTACGCACACCGGACAACTCTTTCGGGGCTGCCATAGAAGATCCCTCACACTTTGAGCAAACTTAAAACACAGCCCTTCTCCCGACAGGGACAATCCGCCACTACCAGCGATAGTGAGCAAATGCCTTGTTTGCCTCCGCCATACGATGAGTATCGTCTTTCTTTTTCACAGAAGCACCACGCTTGTTATAGGCGTCCATCAGCTCGGCTGCAAGCTTCTCAGACATGGACTTTCCAGACCTGGACCGGGAAAAACCGATGATCCACCTGATGGCAAGCGCGTTCCGTCTGGTCTGTCGAACCTCCATCGGTACCTGATATGTTGCGCCGCCAACCCTCCTGGATTTAACCTCAACCCTTGGCCGCACATTATTCATGGCCTCTTCAAACACAGTGAGGGGATCCTCGTCTTTTACGCGATCCGCAACTATATCCATTGCCTCATAAAAAATCCTCTGGGCAAGAGTCTTCTTTCCCCTCTCCATCAGGCCATTGGTGAATTTGGACACCAGGACACTGTTATATTTAGGATCCGGGTCAACAGGGCGTTTCTCAATTGTTCTTCTTCGCGACATAACTTACTACCTCTCCAATCCACCGACCCTTAAGACGGCCGCTTGGCTCCATATTTTGAACGACCCTGGCGCCTGTCAGACACTCCGAGCGTATCCAGTGTACCCCTGATAACATGGTAGCGCACACCAGGTAAATCCTTCACCCTGCCACCACGAATCATGACAACCGAGTGCTCCTGCAGGTTGTGTCCGATTCCTGGAATGTAAGATGTCACCTCAATTCCATTGGTCAGCCGCACCCTTGCCACCTTCCTGAGTGCTGAGTTCGGCTTCTTCGGCGTCGTGGTATAGACTCTTACACAAACACCCCTTTTCTGGGGCGATCCTTTCAAGGCCGGTGTATTAGTCTTTTTTACGGACTTTTTTCTACCATACCTTACAAGTTGGTTTATTGTCGGCATTACGTTAACTGCTCCTGTTTTACAAAACCTAATTATTAATTCCCAACAACAAATGCACATCCGGAAATTTTACAAGCACGAAAGCAATCACTTTTAACCCAGCGGCACTACTGTGTCAAGCAAAAAAACAGCCCGGATATCAATTTGCCCGTTATTGGTCACCCCCAAGGCCGGTTCCTGCGGAAATAAGCCTTCCCATGATTACATTTTCTTTCAAACCTTTCAGTTCATCAACTTTTCCAGCCATTGCCGCATTGGTAAGAACCTTCGTTGTTTCCTGGAAGGATGCAGCGGAAATGAAACTTTCCGTTGACAGGGAAGCCTTGGTGACACCCAGAAGCAATGGTTCAGCAGCACCCGGCTTCTTTCCTTCGGCTATCAACCTGTCGCGTTCCTCTTCAAACTTCCACCACTCGACCTGTTCTCCAATCATGAACTTCGAATCTCCAACAGAAGTAATCATAACCCGTTTGAGCATCTGACGAACAATGACCTCGATATGTTTATCATTGATCTTGACCCCCTGCAGCCGATACACTTCCTGAATCTCGTTAACAAGAAACTTGGAAAGCTCCTTCACCCCGAGTACGGAAAGAATATCGTTTGGAACAATAGTTCCCTCCATCAATGGTTCTCCGGCCTGCACATAATCACCCTCATGGACAATGATATGCTTTGATTTTGGCACCAGGTATTCCTGGGGATCACCATATTCCGGAGTAACAACGACCCGTCTCTTTCCCTTCAGTTCCTTGCCGAAACTGACCTTTCCATCAATTTTTGTGATGATGGCTGGATCCTTGGGCTTTCTCACCTCAAACAGCTCGGCCACCCTGGGCAGACCGCCGGTAATATCCTTGGTCTTTGTTGTCTCCCTTGGAATCTTACCAACTATGGTTCCCGGCTGAATGACCTCACCTTCACTCACTGAAATAATAGAACCGACCGGCAGACTGTAACGGGCAAACGCTTCGGACCCCGGAAGTTTGACAGTTTTTCCCTTCTCATTTTTTATTGAGATTCGGGGGTTCAGCTGAGTGGAACCGGTGGAGTGGACGATCACCATGGACGCCCTTCCGGTGACTCCATCAACCTTTTCCTGCATGGTCACGCCTTCTATAATATCGCCAAATTTAATGACACCGCCCACTTCAGCAACAATCGGAATTGTATAGGCATCCCAGTCTGCAAGGATGGTATCCCTTTCTACCGTATCCCCCTCTTTAACCAGGAGCTGGGCACCGTAATTGACTTTAAAACGTTCCCTTTCCCTGCCAAGTTCATCCTTGATAATGATTTCAGCATTGCGGTTCATAACAATGTGAGTGCCTTCGGAGTTTTCAACCGAATGCAGATTGTAAAACTCAACCGTACCACCGATATGCGTCTGAAGTTCTGCCTGTTCAACGGACCGGCTGGCTGTACCACCGACATGGAAGGTCCGCATGGTCAACTGGGTTCCGGGCTCTCCAATGGACTGAGCTGCTATTACACCGACAGCCTCACCGATATTCACCATATGGCCCCGACCAAGATCCCGGCCATAGCAGGCTGCGCAAACTCCGCGCTTGGCGCGACAGCTCAATACAGAACGGATGGGGACCTTGTCAATACCAGTCTCCATGATCTGCTCTACCTTCTCCTCGGTAATTTCTTCACCGGCCTTGACTATAAGAGTATCATTGAAAGGATCAACAATATCCTCCAGGGCGACCCTGCCGAGTATCCTGCCGCTCAAGGGGACAATGATTTCACCACCATCCATCAGCGGTTCGGCAATCATACCGTCCAGGGTCATGCAATCCTTCTCGACAATGGTAGATTCCTGGGCCACATCAACCAGCCTCCTGGTCAGATAACCGGAGTTGGCTGTTTTCAGGGCTGTATCTGCAAGTCCTTTCCTGGCACCGTGGGTGGAAATAAAATATTCAAGGACACCAAGCCCCTCCCGGAAATTGGCCTTGATCGGAGTCTCGATAATAGCCCCGGACGGTTTTGCCATCAGGCCACGCATACCGGCGAGCTGACGGATCTGGTCTCTTGAACCCCGTGCCCCTGAATCGGCCATGATAAAAATGGAATTAAAACTTGGAGCCTCAACCACATTGCCATCCTTATCACGGAAATAATCAACCTTGATCTCGTCCATCATGGCGTTGGCCACTTCCTCTGTAACCTTGGACCATATATCCACAACCTTGTTATACTTTTCACCGGAAGTGATAAGACCATCCGTATACTGCTGCTCAACATCAAGCACATCCTTTTCAGCGCTTTCAACAAATTCCTCTTTTGCAAGAGGAATCTTCATATCGTTGACACAGATGGAAATCCCGGCCCTGGTGGCGTACTCGTAACCAATATCCTTCAGACGGTCAGCAAGAATGACCGTATCCTTGGTTCCGGCATTCCTGTATGTATGGTCAATAAGTGTGGCCAGCGCTTTCTTGGTCATCACCTTGTTGACCTCGGCAAACCTGACTGAGTCAGGAAGAAGCTGACCGAGAATAATCCGACCCATGGTCGTGTCAATAAGCTCCCCATCCTTTCTGACCTTGATTTTCGCCTGGAGATGAACCTGGCCATAGTCAAAAGCAATTATCGCCTCTTCGTCGGAAGAAAAAGCCTTGCCCTCCCCCATCACGTTTATCCGTTCACGGGTCATGTAGTAGAGACCGAGCACAATATCCTGTGAAGGAATGATGACCGGCTCACCGTTGGCTGGAGACAGGATATTGTTAGTGGACATCATCAGTACCCTGGCCTCAACCTGCGCCTCTACAGACAACGGTACATGGACCGCCATCTGGTCACCATCAAAGTCAGCATTAAATGCCATACAGACCAGGGGATGAAGCTGAATCGCCTTTCCTTCGATAAGAACCGCTTCAAAGGCCTGCATACCGAGTCTGTGCAGGGTCGGGGCACGGTTGAGAATGACAGGATATTCCGTCACAACTTCATCGAGAACATCCCAGACCTCTTTCACTCCTTTCTCCACCATCTTACGACCACTTTTGATGGTGGTCACATAGCCTTTTCTTTCAAGCTTGTGGTAAATAAAGGGTTTGAAAAGTTCGAGGGCCATCTTCTTCGGAATTCCGCACTGGTGAAGGCGCAGGTGCGGCCCCACCACAATGACCGAACGACCGGAGTAATCAACACGTTTTCCGAGCAGATTCTGTCTGAAACGACCCTGCTTGCCCTTCAGCATATCCGAGAGGGACTTCAGAGGACGCTTGTTCCCCCCGGTTATGACACGGCCCCGACGGCCGTTGTCAAAGAGGACGTCAACCGCCTCCTGCAACATTCTCTTTTCATTGCGGATAATAATGTCAGGAGCGTCCAGCTCCAGTAAACGTTTCAACCTGTTGTTGCGGTTGATCACCCTTCGGTACAGATCATTGAGATCTGAGGTGGCAAATCGACCACCCTCCAGGGGAACAAGGGGACGAAGATCAGGTGGAAGTACAGGAATAACTTCGAGAATCATCCATTCCGGCTGATTGCCGGAATCCCTGAACGCCTCAATAACAAACAGTCTTTTTCCAAGTTTCTGTCTCTTGGTCTTGGAATTGGTGTTGGCCATTTCTTCACGCAGTTGATGAGACAACTGTGCAAGATCTTTAGAGGCAAGCAGTTTTCTGATTGCCTCGGCACCGATTCCGACTTTGAACTGGCCTGGATAATCAGATAATGCCTGTCGGTATTTTTCCTCTGTCAGCAGTGTCCCCGGCGGTAGACTTTCAGCCTCTGACTCAACTACAGCATACTGTTCAAAATAAAGGATTTTTTCCAACTGTTTGAGAGTCATGTCGAGAACCGCCCCTATTTTACTGGGCAGACTCTTTAAAAACCAGATATGGGCAACGGGAGCTGCAAGCTTGATATGGCCCAACCGCTCACGCCTGACTTTTGACTGAATAACTTCAACACCGCATTTTTCACAGACAACCCCTCTGTGCTTCATGCGTTTATATTTACCGCAATTGCATTCAAAATCCTTGACCGGACCAAAAATCTTTGCACAGAACAAACCGTCCCGCTCAGGCTTAAACGTCCTGTAATTTATAGTCTCAGGTTTCTTGACCTCACCATGGGACCAGTCCATGATTTTCTCAGGGGAAGCAAGAGATATTTTGACATTTTTAAATTTTACTGGGGCTTTCGGTTTTTGAAAAAAATTGAATAACTCTTCCACGAAATCACCTCTCCCTTATGTTATAGGATTCCTCCACGGCCGATACATTTGTCAGGCCGTGAAGAGATCAAACCCAAACCAGGGTAATGAGAATAAGGATTGTGCTCTACGCCAATCCATGTCTCTTATTCTTCGATAAGTTCCATATTCAGACAAAGGGCCTGAAGTTCTTTCACCAGAACATTAAACGACTCCGGCAGCCCGGTTGTAAGAAAATTATTTCCTTTGACTATCCGCTCATACATTGTCGTTCTGCCTTCGACATCATCTGATTTGGTTGTCAGGAATTCCTTGAGAGTATATGCAGCCCCATACGCCTCCATGGCCCACACCTCCATCTCTCCAAGGCGCTGACCACCGAATTGAGCCTTGCCGCCCAGGGGTTGCTGCGTAACAAGCGAATAAGGTCCGGTTGACCTTGCGTGAATCTTGTTGTCAACAAGATGATGGAGTTTCAGCATATACATGACCCCAACCGTTACCTTGTTCGCAAACGGCTCCCCGGTGAGCCCGTCATAAAGCTGACTCTGTCCGACCTCATCCACACCGGCTTCAACAAGAAGGCGGCGGATCTCCGATTCCGGAGCACTGTCAAAAACAGGGGTAGCCATATGGATGCCATCCCGGTGACGTCTTGCCCATTCGATCAGTTCCGTATCACTTTTACCATCGGTTATAGCCTCGAACTCTTCCTCTGAAAAAACCGCACGGAGTTTTTTCCGGATCTCATCCACGGCAAAACGATTGGCTAACTCCTCCAGCTGTTCCCCGAGTTTTTTTGCGGCAAAACCAAGGTGAACTTCGAGAACCTGCCCAACATTCATCCGGGAGGGAACTCCCAGGGGATTGAGGACGATATCAACAGTCCGGCCATCGGCAAAAAACGGCATATCCTCTTCGGGCAGAAGACGGGAAACAACACCTTTGTTCCCGTGACGGCCGGCCATCTTGTCACCGACCGAGAGTTTTCTTTTTGTGGCGACATAGACTTTTACCATCTTCACTACACCCGGAGGCAGGTCATCACCCTTCTTCATGCGCTCAATGATCCCGTCATATCGTTCGGTGATCAATCGTGCCTGACTGTTATATCGCTCATAGACAGCATCAATGGCATCCTCATACTTAGCCTTCTCCGAAAAATCGATATCACGTAAAAGATCGAAACCAATTCTGTCCGCATGTTCTTTTGTGATCTTCTTGCCCAGAGCAACAACCACTTCTCCACGGGCGTCGTGAATATCCTTTTTGGCCGTCCTGCCATCGATAATATCACCAATTTCACGACAGACGCCACGTTTCAGACTGCGTAATTCATCGAGCTTGTCCTGATTCAGCTTTTCTATCTCAAGATCTTCGATCATCAGGGAGCGCTCATCCTTATCCACTCCTTTTCTGGAAAAAACCTTGGCGTCAATAACCACTCCACTCACCCCCGGAGGTACACGCAGGGAAGAGTCCTTGACATCCTGAGCCTTTTCACCAAAAATTGCCCGCAGCAGTTTTTCTTCAGGTGAAAGTACGGTCTCACCCTTGGGTGTGACCTTGCCGACCAGAGTGTCACCAGGTTTCAGTTCAGCTCCTATCTGGACAATACCTGATTCGTCAAGATTACGAAGAGTCTCCTCACTGACATTGGGGATATCGCGGGTAATCTCTTCCTTGCCGAGTTTTGTATCCCTGGCCATTGTCTCGAAAACCTCTATATGCACCGAGGTATAGGTATCTTCTTTTAAAAGACGTTCGTTGACCAGAATGGAATCTTCAAAATTGAAACCACGCCACGGCATAAAGGCTATGGTGACATTTTTTCCGATGGCAATCTCGCCCTGCTCACAGGATGGCCCATCGGCCAGTACTGTACCCTTTTTCACCCTGGTTCCGGGTAAAACAAGAGGGATCTGGTTAAAACAGGTGTTCTGATTAGACTTCTTATATTTCTGCAGCCGGTAAACCGCAACTCCGGTATCATAACCATCCGTGCCCGGCTCTTCATACCTGACCACTATCCTGTTGGCATCAGCCTCTTCCACAACACCATCTCCGGCACTCAAAAGACACGCTCCGGAATCACGCGCAACATATTTTTCCATTCCAGTACCGACAAACGGTGCTGCCGTCTTCAGAAGGGGAACAGCCTGTCGCTGCATGTTCGAACCCATCAGGGCCCGGTTGGCATCGTCATTTTCCAGAAAGGGCACCAGGGATGCGGCGACACTGATCATCTGGTTCGGGGCGATATCCATGTAGGAGACCTTATCAGCAGGAGAGGTGAGAACCTCGCCTTCTTCACGGGTGATCAGAATATCAGGGATAATACGTTTATTATCATCATAGGGCGTGAGAGCGGGAGCAATAATATGATTCTGCTCCTGCAGGGCGCTGAGATATTTGACTTCATCAAGAACAATGCGGTCCTTGACTTTCCTATAGGGTGATTCAATGAATCCGTACGGGTTGACCCTGGCATAAGTAGCCAGGGAAACGATCAGGCCGATGTTCGGACCCTCGGGCGTTTCAACGGGACAGATCCGGCCATAATGAGTCGGATGCACGTCACGAACTTCAAAACCGGCCCTCTCCCTTGAAAGACCACCAGGTCCGAGCGCACTCAACCGCCTCTTGTGAGTAACTTCAGAGAGTGGGTTTGTCTGATCCATGAACTGGGAAAGCTGACTGGTACCGAAAAATTCCTTGATCGCGGCGGAAATCGGCTTTGGATTGACAAGGTCGTGGGGCATCAGGGTTTCCACATCCTGAAGAGTCATCCTCTCCTTGATTGCCCGCTCCATCCTGACCAATCCCATCCGGTACTGATTTTCCACAAGCTCTCCGACGGTCCTGACCCTTCTGTTTCCAAGATGATCAATATCGTCCACTCCGCCCTGGGTATCCTTCAACCTGACGAGATGCCGAACCGCATGGATAATGTCCACTCTTGTCAAGGCCCTGTTGTTGATATCAATATCAAGGCCGAGTTTTGCATTGATTTTATAGCGTCCAACCTCGGAGAGATCGTAAAGGTCCTGGTTGAAAAAAAGATTTTCAAAAAAAGCTTCAGCAACTTCAAGTGTCGGAGGGCTCGATGGTCGCAGTCTTCGGTAAATCTCAAGCAGCGCTTCCTCGGTATTTCTGGCCTTATCCAGGGCCAGGGTTTTGCTGAAGGAATCGGAATAATTCACCCCGTCAATATGCAGCACCTTGAACTCATTGATCCCGGCCTCTTCAAGGGTATCAAGCATTGGTTCGGTGATTTCGGTATTGCAGAGAAAAAGCGGCTCCTCCCCATCTTCCTTCATGAGGGTATTTGCAAGCACATTCCCGAGAAGAGCCTCTCGCGATACAGGAAGGTAGTCTATGCCGGCGGCTGCTATTTTTTTACACAGAACCATGGAAATCTTCTTGCCCTTACGGCCAAGAATTTCACCATCGGCGGGATTGATCAGATCAAACTCCAGCCTTTTCCCCTTAAAAAGATCCGCATCAAAGGATTTCTCATACCCGTCTTCAGTCTTGCGAATAGTGCTGAGGGGATAAAACTCACTCAGCAATTCCTCATCTGAAAAACCGATCGCCTTCAGAAGGGTTGTGACCGGAAACTTTCTCCGTCTGTCTATCCTCACATGGAGGACATCCTTGATATCAAATTCAAGATCAATCCAGGAACCACGTACCGGAATAATGCGGGCAGAGTAAAGCAGTTTTCCACTGGAATGGCTTTTTCCGTTATCGTGGGTATAAAAAAGTCCAGGAGACCGCTGGAGCTGGGAGACAATCACCCTTTCGGTTCCATTAATGACAAAGACGCCATCGCCTGTCATAAGAGGCAGAGATCCGAGAAAAACTTCCTGCTCCTTTATGTCACGAATAGACTGAACCCCAGTTTCTTCATCGACATCAAAAGTGATCAGTCGGACCACGATCTTCAGGGGAATTTCATATGTCATTCCCCTCTGCTGGCATTCCTGGACTGTATATTTCGGTTCTCCGAACTTGTACCGTACAAATTCAAGGGAACATAGTCCGTTGAAATCGTTAATCGGAAATACATTTTTCAAAATGGCCTGCAGTCCAAAATCATCCCTTTCATCGGGATCTTTATCTATCTGCAGAAACTTTTCATACGAAAGACGCTGCATGGAGATGAGGTGGGGCGGCTCTATAACAGTTTCAGCCGTGGCAAAGTTCTTTCTGATTCTTTCCATAATTGTCCTCGAAATTGCCTTGTATTCGTGCTAAAAAATCGGGATTCAACAACGTAGAGTCGATATTCGTAAACCAGCTTTCAAAAATCGATTTGATACCCCGTTTTCGGGGTTGTAAGTGATGATAAAACAAGACCTGAATCCTGCACTTTTTTAAAAAAGATAAATTAATCTCGTACCATTACAATATATTTAATGGAACTGTTCATTGGCAGCATTCAGGTAAGAATTTCTAAATAAAAATCAACCAAAAAATGATCAACCTCGCAAAGCATATAAAGGTCCTTTTTCAGCAAAATCACTCCAGGGCAGGAAAACGGAGGAGCCCGCCTGGCAGAACTACCTGATATTACTAATTATTTTTCTATATTTTTTCTATACCCTTAAAGCACAACACGCTACGTGGCAAAGCCCGTAGCGTGATGTCGTAAACTGAAGTTGTTCGCAAATGGAACAACAGAGTATATGAACTTTTATTTTATCTCTACAGTTGCACCAACACCTTCGATCTTTGTTTTAATCTCTTCTGCTTCTTCCTTGGTGGTGCCTTCCTTCAACGGGGCAGGAGCCGATTCAACAAGAGCTTTTGCTTCTTTCAGTCCAAGACCGGTGATGGCACGAACTTCCTTGATAACCTTGATCTTCTGATCACCGATGCCTGCAAGAATAACATCAAATTCGGTTTTTTCTTCGGCAGGAGCATCACCACCGGCAGCGGCACCGACTGCAGCTACTGCTACAGGAGCGGCGGCGGAAACACCAAATTTCTCTTCAAATTCCTTGATGAGTTCGGAGAGTTCAAGTACAGACATATTGGCGATAAAATCAATCACATCTTCTTTTGTAACAGCCATGATAAATATCCTCTTATTTATTGGAACGTATCAGTTCCCAAATATATTCTAGTTTTCGTTTTCTTTCTTCTCTTTAAGAGCCTGCAATCCATATGCAAAAGTACGCGGTACACCACTGAGGACCCTGACAAGTCCCGTAGGAACATTGTTCCAGGTGGACAGCAGCTGACCAAGCAGTACTTCCTTGGTAGGCAGTTTTGACAAGGCAAGCAGCTCGTCAACGCTGATCTTTTCTCCATCAAGCACAGCAGATCTGATATTGAATTTATCAAAATCATCTGCAAATTTTGCAATCACCTTAGCCGGTGCTACCGGATCGGTATAGGACATTACAACAGCAGTCGGGCCAACAAATTCGTCAACCAGTGCGTCGTTTTCGGTGTCCTTTGCAGCGCGCCTCAGGAGAGTATTTTTGGCAATCCTGATTTCCGAATCACAGTCTCGCAGTTCCACGCGAATTTTCTGGATTTGGGAAACATCAAGACCGCAATAATCAGCAACAACTGTAAATTTGGCTCGGCTGAACGAATCATTCAATTCCGAGACAAGTGTCACTTTTTCATCACGATTCAAAACACTCCTCCAGGTTAAAATTTAATGAAACAATTCGAAACAGCAGTTACAAAGAATATAGGCAGGAAGAACTCGACTCTTCACTCAGCGGAATAAAAATCAATTCTGGCCCTATTCGTCTCGGCAGGTTGTGATTATACCACAATTAAACAAGCTGTACCCGCTGTCTACGACTCAACCTGCGGCAGAAGAAAATATTTTCTTCTACCGCAGGAAACAAAACTCTATTTTACCATACTCCTCAAAACGAGAGGATCTAGCTTAACGCCGGGTCCCATGGTTGAAGAAATTGTGATACTTTTTAAATAAACACCTTTACTTGCGGAAGGTTTGAGTTGAATAATTCTGGCGACAAAAGCGAGAAGATTGTCCTGCAGTTTTTCAGCACCAAATGAAAGCTTCCCGATACCGGCATGAATAATACCAGCCTTGTCAACCCGGAAATCAACCTTCCCACCTTTGATTTCCTTTACAACATCCGCCACATCAAAGGTAACAGTACCAAGTTTGGCGTTGGGCATCAGGTTGCGGGGGCCAAGAATTCGTCCAATTTTTCCTACGGTTCCCATCATATCAGGGGTAGCAACCGTTTTATCGAATTCAAGCCAGCCTTCTTTAATTTTTTCTATGAGATCATCACCGCCGACGTAATCTGCCCCAGCCTCGAGAGCTTCTGCTTCCTTGGGTCCTTTTGCAAAAACCAGCACCCTGGTAACCTTTCCTGTTCCATGGGGCAGAGAAACCGACGATCTGATCATCTGATCCGCATGCCTTGGATCAACACCAAGTTTCATTGCGATATCAAAAGTTTCATCGAATTTAGCGTAAGTAGCAGACAATACTGCCTTTATCCCGTCTTCAACAGGATAAAGCATTGATCTGTCTATTGCTTTAATTTTATTTTTATAATTCTTTCCGTGTTTCGGCATAGCAGCCTCCTACTCGACCAGGGCAACAAAAAAACCTGTCGGCAGTAAAATATTGAAAAATTAATCTATAACAGTAATTCCGGCACTTCTTGCGGTTCCCTCAATGATGCGCATGGCACTTTCAATGTCATAGGCGTTAAGGTCAACCATCTTGGTCTCGGCAATTTCACGAATCTTGTCGCGACCAATTTCCGCGACTCTCTCAGCTTTTGGATTACCGGAGCCCTTGGCAATTCCAGCTGCCTTCAGAAGCAGAACGGATGCCGGTGGAGTCTTGGTAATATAACTGAAAGAACGATCCTGATAAACGGTGATAACCACGGGGACGATTGTGTCACCCATTGACTGTGTCTTGGCGTTAAAACTCTTGCAGAATTCCATGATATTCACGCCATGCTGCCCGAGAGCGGGCCCGACCGGCGGTGAAGGATTTGCCTTTCCCGCGGGAATCTGCAGTTTGATGAACGCCATTTCTTTTTTGGCCATTGTTTTACTCCAACTCACTCACTGGTTTTTAACAAAAATCTTTCAGACCAGTATACATTTTTAGTAACCACTCACGGCATTAATAACTCTATGTTATTATTACCTACGAACTGTAACTGCCCACAGATGCCATAAATTCACAGGTTCTTTTTCGCTGCATCCCGCAGCCTGCTGCCTGTGCCAGCAAAAAAACCGAAAAAAGCCAGCCGTGCCTGTGGGTAATCACATTGCAGGACATCAAGCTTTATCTTAAATGCAGAATCAGGTGTTCGTCACCTGAACAAATTCAAGTTCGACAGGGGTTTCCCTGCCAAAAATTGAGACCATAACCCGAACCCTTCCCTTTTCCGGAAAAACCTCATCGACAACACCCTGAAAATTGGCGAATGGCCCATCAGTCACACGCACAACTTCCCCTACGGTGAATATCACCTTGGGACGAGGCCTTTCAGAACCATCCTGAATACGTCCTATGATTTTAGCTGCATCCTCATCAGAAAGAGGTATCGGATTTCTGTCATCGCCTACAAAACCAACAACCCGCGGCATATTCTGATGAATGATATGCCACGTGACATCATTCAAATCCATGCTGACAAGCATATAACCGGGAAAGAACCTCCTGCTTGAAGTTTTGCGGGTTCCCTTGATCATTTCAACAACCTGCTCGGTGGGCACAAGGATCTCGCCGAAAGATTCTTCCAATCCCTCTTTTTTAATACGCTCCTCAAGAGTAGCTTTTACCTTCTCTTCAAAACCGGAGTGCACCTGAAGGATATACCATTGTCTTGCCATAGGATCAGTATCGTAATAGAGTGAAGATACGAATAAAGTATCAGTAAAAGTAAGTTTTTGCTTCTTACTGTAAAATCGACGCCACAACTTTGCCCAGCAGCAGGTCCACCGTTCCAAGGTAGATTGAAATCACCACCGTCAACACGACAACAACACCGGTGAGCCCCAGGGTCATTTTTTTATCCGGCCAGACAATCTTCAAAAACTCTACTTTGACTTCATCAATAAATTTCTTTATCTGGGCAGGTGAGTACGGTGACGGCTCTTTAACCTTGACTGTTTTATTTTTTCTGGACTTCTGTTTTCCTGCCATCTCCTACCTCCCAAAAAAGTAACTCCTCACAGAGGCAACAACTGTCTGATTTAATAACCTCTGAACTGTAACTGTCCACAGGGCCACAGATTTTTGCAGGCTCTTCTCCGCTTCTGCCAACCTAAGCGGACAAAAGAGACCGTGAAAAGCCGAGGTGCCTGAGAGCAATTACCAAAAAAAACGTGTGTTCATAATTCCCGATCCAAAACACAACCGAAAACTCCCTGCTCCACAAACACCTATGGCAGGCCAGGAGGGACTCGAACCCCCAACATCCGGATTTGGAGTCCGGCGCTCTACCAATTAGAGCTACTGGCCTGCACAAGTTAAGCTACTTGGTCTCTTTATGTGGAGTGTGTACTCTGCAAAACGGGCAATATTTATTAAACTCCAGTTTATTTGGCGTGTTTCTCTTGTTTTTCGTCGTTGTATAGTTCCGGCGCTTACAGGTTCCACATGCCAGAGTCACGATATCTCTCATTATCTTACCCTATTCAAAACATTAACCTGCCTGCAGAAACAGGCAGGTTAAAACAAATTATCGTGAATGAATCAGGAGTCAATCTCACTGATAACACCGGCTCCAACTGTACGCCCACCTTCACGAATAGCAAAACGCAGACCGACATCCATGGCAATGGGAGTAATCAGCTCTACAGTTGCAGCAATATTATCTCCCGGCATTACCATTTCAACACCCTCTTCCAGGGTCAACACACCGGTTACGTCCGTAGTTCTGAAATAGAACTGCGGTCTGTATCCGTTGAAAAACGGAGTATGCCTTCCGCCCTCATCCTTACCGAGAATATAGCACTCGGCCTTGAACTTGGTATGCGGGGTAATGGATTTAGGCGCAGCAAGAACCTGTCCACGTTCAATCTCATCTCTCTTGATACCACGAAGAAGAGCACCGATATTATCTCCAGCCTGACCTTCATCCAGGAGTTTACGGAACATCTCAACTCCGGTACAGGTGGTTTTCTGAGTTTCCCTGATACCAACAATCTCAACCTCATCCCCGACATGGATAACACCACGCTCTACCCTGCCGGTAGCGACAGTACCACGTCCGGAAATAGAGAAAACATCTTCAACCGGCATCAAAAACGGCTGATCCACATCGCGCTTCGGCTCAGGAATATATGAATCAATTGCTTCCATCAGCTCCCAGATGCACTTGGTCTTCTCCTCATCCTCAGGATTCTCAAGCGCAAGCAGAGCCGAGCCCTGAACAAAAGGAATATCATCACCAGGAAACTCGTATTTATCCAGCAGTTCACGGAGCTCCATATCCACAAGCTCAATCAACTCTTCATCATCGACCATATCACATTTGTTCAGGAAGACAACGATAGCGGGGACACCAACCTGACGGGCAAGAAGAATGTGTTCCCTGGTCTGGGGCATCGCACCGTCAGTTGCTGCCACAACCAGGATTGCACCGTCCATCTGCGCAGCACCGGTAATCATATTTTTGATATAATCAGCATGACCAGGGCAATCCACATGAGCGTAATGACGTTTTTCAGTCTCGTATTCCACATGTGCCGTGGCGATGGTGATTCCTCTTTCTTTCTCTTCCGGCGCCTTATCAATCTCGCTGAAGTCAGTGAAATCAGCCTGACCTTTAGTAGATAAGACACGAGTAATCGCAGCGGTCAAGGTTGTCTTACCATGATCGATGTGACCAACAGTCCCAACGTTGACATGCGGTTTAGTCCGTTCAAATTTTTCTTTTGACATCTTCTTGTCTCCTCAGGCCGTTAAAAAGGATTTTTTGCTTACCCCGACAAACAGGGTCAGGCACCAAAGCTGAAAAGCTCCCCCGCAAAGCAAAAAGCGGGCACTGCTCTCGACAGGCACCAGTAACACCCCACACCGAACTGGAGCCCACGACCGGATTTGAACCGGTGACCTCATCCTTACCAAGGATGCGCTCTACCGACTGAGCTACGTGGGCGCCATATCCAAATATGAGAAATAAAAATGGAGCGGGAAACGAGACTCGAACTCGCAACCCTCAGCTTGGAAGGCTGATGCTCTACCAATTGAGCTATTCCCGCTCTGGGTATCTCTCACTTCACAAAGCAAAAGAAAAATGGTGGAGGGGGAAGGATTCGAACCTTCGAAGGCTTGGCCGACAGATTTACAGTCTGTTCCCTTTGACCGCTCGGGAACCCCTCCAGGGGAAGTGTCTGAAAAAAGACAGGCACTTATATTCTCTTTTAAGCACTTTGTAAAGTGTTTTTTTTAAATGGAGCTGGCGATAGGACTTGAACCCACAACAACCTCATTACAAGTGAGGAGCTCTACCAATTGAGCTACGCCAGCTTACAGGGTGAGAGAATATACTCACTTCAAAATCTTAATTCAATAGATATTTTCAATTTTAAGCTTTTTTCTTGAGGGGTGCCTTGAAAATTACGAATTATCGTCCCGTGTCATGGAACAGGGGAAATTAAAAAGGGCAGGATTCATTGAGAATCCAGCCCTTTTTCAGATCACTTATGTGATATTATTTATTCGCAAAGGCACTTTCTCGATACTTTTCAAAAGTATAAGCTGCTGTCCTGTAAATAAGATGTGCCAGTTTTGTGTACGGGAGATAGAGGAAAAGCATCATTATCGCCACCAGGTGGAAAAAATAGACAATATATCCCATGGTCGGCATACCTGCCCATCTAAGCAGTTCAGCCCCGAGACCGGTAACACCAACTGCCGTAATTTCCCAGATAAGAAACCAGTCATAAAAAGTTACTTTTGTGTCAAGCTCCTGCTCAGCTTTTCTCCTGTTGCTCCACAACACCGCTATGCCGAAAATAAAGGCCACGGCTGAAACATTGGCCAGAATTTTAAAGGGGTCCGTCAATGGAAGCGGACCATGCAGTGAAGGCCAGATAAGACCAAGGACATCATTCTTCAGCAAAGACCAGCAGGTCACGATAAAGAGACCGATAAAGGCAAACATCAGCGGCAGATGCCCTCTGACCCTGTCAATATGAGTAGTACATTCCTTAAAGCGATTATGCTGGACAATCTCTACAAGCGAAGGCCACAGGAATTCCTTGACAAACTGGACTGCGGAAGGACGATAATCCGGGTTGACACCTTCATTTTCCGCCATGGCTTTCCACATTTTTGTGATACCCTTGAATGCGGAAAAAAGACCGAGCCCCAGGGAAGGAACCATTATAAGAACAATAAAAAAGATATTCTTGGCATACCATTTAAAGCTCCAGGTGCCAAAAAACTGCTGGTAACCATGGTGGGCAAAGTCTTCCTGGGACGGAATATGCATGGCTCCCGATAACAGCCACATGATCAGGATTACAATAACCGGGATACCTATCAGCATGGGCAGTCCCTTCGCACTTGATGCCAGTTTGGCAAGGGGTGCCGGCCAGCCGTAATGGGTATAGGCATAGGCACGAATCGCCCCGAGAACATCGCCGGGTTTGGCGCCGCGTGGACAGTTTGCCGTACAGTCACCACACTGATGACATAAAAACACGTCCGGGTCAGCAATAAGCTTTTCCTTCATCCCCCAGCCAGACCAGATCATTTCCTTACGCGGAAACGGACTGCCGTCTTTTGAAAGGGGACACATCACAGAGCAGGTGGCACATTGATAACACTTTTTCAGTGTATCCCCTCCTGCTTCCTTCAGAGATCTGATAAAATCTAAATCCGGTTGAACATTCATTTTCTTCCTCCTGCTATATTATCAAAAAATACATCATCTCAAACTTTGCCTCCTGGCGGCAGCATTGAACGCCACCATCAAAAAGGATGGTGGCGTAATGATAAAAAACAGATTAGAAGCCTTTGAATGGATTTGGTCCCATCTCGACGATTTCCTCTACAAAATCATTCAGAATCTGCGGGATTTTGTCGTAATCGGTAATGGCAACCTGTTCAGCCGCACAACGCTCCGGCTCAAGACCGAGGGTTGAAAGAGTATCACCTATATTTTCCATACGCTTGTTTGCGATTTCAGATCCTTTGACGAAATGGCACTGGTAATCATCTCCATAAGTACATCCCAGCAGCATGGCACCGTCCATTCCGGCAGAAAGTGCATCCCTGATCCAGGCCATATTGACTGAACCCAGGCAACGTACCGGTATAAAACGGATCATGTGATTAATACCATTCCTCTTCATTCCGGCCATATCAAGGGCAGGATAAGCATCGTTCTCACAGACAAACACAATTATTCTCAAACGATCGTCATCGTCTTCCGGAACTTCAACCGATTTGATCATGGAGCCGATCAGATCAATATTATAATCCTTGAAGCCGATAATTCTTTCCGGACAGGCACCCATGCAGGTACCGCAGCGGCGGCAGCGGGTCGGATTCGGCAGCGGTGTTCCTTTTTCATCATCATCCAGGGCACCGAAAGGACATTCTTCCGTACACCGTTTACACTGGGTGCATCGCTGCATAAAGAAATCCGGATAAGTTGCATCACCGGAACGGGGATGTACGGCTACGCCACGATCAACAGACTCGATACACTGGATAGCCTTGAGAGCTGCACCCGTGGCATCGTCAACTGCCTCCTCCATGGTTTCGGCCTTCCTGACACCACCACAGGCATAAACACCGGTTCTCCTTGTCTCATACGGAAAACAGATAAAATGAGAATCCGCGTAACCGTCAAACAGGTCCAGATCAGAAAAAGCCGGTCCCTGCCGATAGGCAAGGTTGATGGAATTTTCATTGGCTGTAACCGGTTCCATACCGGCAGCCAGAACCACCATGTCCACGTCCAGGGTCAGGTCCTCACCCAGCAGGGTATTTTCCGCTGACACGCTTAATTTATCGCCATTTTCCTCCACCTTCATGACCGTTGCCTTGGTCATGAATATACCGTCATGGAGTTGAACATTTTTATAAAACAGCTCCATATGGCCGGGAGTACGCATATGCTGATAGAGGATAAACGCTTTGCCGTCTTCATTGTCCTCACAGACATACTGAGCCTGCTTCAGAGCAACCATGGAAGTGACAGAGTTGCAATAAGGGAAATCCTTATCGTGCTCTTCTCCGCCCGGACTCTGGATGAACGCCACACTTGCAGGCACCTTGCCTTCCTTGGAAAGCTTTTCGAATTCCGCGTTGGTGACTACATTCTTCAGGGTGCCATGACCCAGGTGTTCATACTGGGACACATCAGCAGGTTTCCATCCGGTTGCAAGCACAACCGAACCCACCTTGATGGCATCCGGGTCAATTTCAGTATATTTCTGCAGTCCCTCGTTGGGATCTTCCATCTCACCCTTTTCAATGAGATCCTGCTCGTCGACAGTTACCTTGGCAGGCGCGTCCCACTCGCTCTTGGTTCCGGCCTCCTTCAGGGTGACATTGAAATCACCGGGCGCACCGGAAATACGGGCAACTTCCATGCCGGTCTTCACCGTGATTTTTGGGTTGCCTTCAACCTCCGCTATCATCGCACCAATCGGGTTTTCCTCAAGATCGGTCCACGGAGCCTTGGTGGGAAATGATTTTCTCCAGCCATTGGCCTTACCGCCGAGCTTATCCTCTTTTTCAATCAGCAGAACATCATAACCGGCGGCGGCAGCTTCTTTCGCCGCGGTGAGACCCGCAAGACCACCACCCATGACAAGAATGGTTTTATGCAGCATTTCAAGCTTGAACGGCTCCGGCAGTTCCGTTTTCTGGGCACGGGTGCAGGCCATTCTCATATAATCCGCTGCTGTTTCCTGCAGATACTCTGCGGCTTCCTCGGCAGGTTCTTCACCTTCCGCAGGCTTGACTTCCGCCCAGACCACCTGCTCACGCAGGTTGGCGCGAACCGTAATTTTATCATCACCGAAATTAAATTCGTCTGCCATCACACGCGGAGAACATGCTCCAATAACAACGGTATTGATGCCATCGGCGATATCTTTTTCTATAAAAGCACGCCCTTCCTGTCCACAGAGGCATTCATGACTTTTGCACTCCATGGACATTTCATCAGTTACAACCTCGGCAAGAGCCTCCATATCAAGCGCTTCCCCGATGCCACAACCGGAACATATATATGCACAATATGTCTTATCCATTGATAATTACCTCCTGGAAACCTGAATTGCCTTAAGGGCAGCAGCAGTTGATGATTGAGTGGTAGTAACGACATCCGCAGCTTTCTTGGCACAACCTGCGGCTATCATTGCTTTTTCAGAATTGGTCATGACAAAACCATTGCTGTCCATATCGAGAGCAACAGGAGCGCCCTGGATATCCAGAGTCGGCTGCATGCCGGTTGCCAGTACGGCCATATCCACTTTCTGAGATATCTTTTCAGCAGTGAGGGCATTTTCGGCTACCACGGTTACGCCGCCATCAGACTCCACCACTATATCGGCCACCTTGCCTTTAATAAAAGTCGCCTTTTCGTCGGCCATCCTCGCTTCACGGAATTTCTCGTATTTCCCAGGAGTTCGAAGATCAATATAGAACACATAAATCTGAGCGTCGGGGTACTGCTCGCGCACATAACTCATCTGCTTGAAGGTTGCCATACAACAGATATGAGAGCAGTATTCAAGATGATTTTCATCCCTGGAGCCAGCGCACTGGACAAAGGCGATGGACTCTATTTCCTTTCCATCCCCCGGTCGGACAATAGTGCCACCCGTGGGGCCATTTGGCGCGGCCATCCGCTCCATCATCATATTGGTGATAATTGACTGGGAGTCTGCAAAATGGAGATTTTCCATTTTCGTGGGCTCATATGGGGTCCAGCCGGTAGCCCAGACAATGGAAGCGACCTTGACGGTTTTTGTCTCCACCTGCATATCAAGGTCAATGGCATTATATTTACATGCAGCCTTGATCGCCTCTTCCCCGGCAGAACTCAGGGCATCTTTTTTAACAACATATCTCCTCGGAAAGGCCATTTCATGGGGCAGATATGCGGCCTTGCATTTATCCATACCGAAATTGAATTCATTTTCAATCTCATCGGGACAGGCGTCACTGCAGTCACCACAGGCTGTACAGTTGCTGTTCACATATCGGGGAGCCGTTTCCAGTGTCACTTCATAATTACCAGGTGTTCCCGAAACAGACTTTACAGTTGTCAGTGTATAAGTCCTTATTTTTCGATTGTCCTTGATGCGACGGAAATTGATTTCAAGTCCACAGCTCGGGGGACACAGTTTCGGGAAATACTGATTCAACTGGGCCACCCTGCCTCCAAAACTGGGGCCCTGTTCAACAAGAAATACATCATTCCCGACTTCCGCGGCTTCCAATGCAGCAGTCAAACCACTGATGCCACCGCCCACGACCAATATTGCACTGGAAGTGCCTTGCTCGTCAGTCATACCTTACCTCCATAATTGCTCATAAAAATATTGTACCGTTGACACACATCCACACAACATACCAAATATATGGATCGTATATCAACTATTGAGTGCAACAGAACAACCTGAGCTACCAAATCAGGTGAAACCCGGAAACTTTCCCAAGGGGACTCAAGTGAATAATAGTTGACCCGACATGCTAAAACCACGTTTTCAACCAATGATTTCAGACTATTGCGAGTCAATAATCCCCCTGCCAAATACCAGAGGCGGGTTTTTAATCTCAAACAGATGAAATTCAAAAGAAATTTGATTTATGTTGGCCAGGGCAGAAATTCCCTGGCCAACATAAATCAAAATCCCTGTTACAAAAAAATCTCCAGAAGTCATAAAAGACCCCTGGAGATTTTTCCTACATCATATCAACAGTAAACCTTGCTGACCATATTATTAGAGCCAGGGGTCGGTTTCGACGATGTTGATACACTCTACCTTCTCACATTTCCATTCCTGGGTCTCAGGATTGAAGGTGGAGTTTACGAAACACTTCCAGTTCTCGTCATCACAGGTCGGGTAATCAGACCTGTAATAGAAGCCCGGATAACGGGATTCCTTACGGAACTCGATGTGACGGATATGGGTTTCAACACACCAGATACGATGGTAGTTCTCCCAGCAGCGCAGGAGCTCATGCAGGTCACCGGCGGCCATTTTCTCAGCATCTTCACGGAGAAGCTGGAGAAGATCGAGGCAGATGTTGAGCAGTTTTCCGGAGGTCATGTAGTAAGTAGCAACACCACCACCGTACTCGTCCGTTGCCTTCATCAGACGCATCATGAGACCAGCAGGCTTGCAGTAGTTCGGGTTTACATCTTCGGCGGTGGAAGCACCGACGAATTCGTAGTACCGCTTGACAGGTGCATAAATCTCATCTGCGATTTCCTGCGGAGTCTGCTTGAGTTCAGGTGTGAAATCAGCATTATCACGACAGAACTTGACCATCTGCTTGGCACAGATACGGCCTTCAGCATGGGAACCGGAAGAGAACTTATGACCGGAAGCACCAACACCGTCACCGGCGGTGAACAGACCGTCAACAGTAGTCATACGGTTGTATCCCCACTTGTACTTGTGTACACGGGAATCGTTCTGTACATCGGGTACCCAGTCTTCTTCGGGACCGGAGGTCCAGATACCGCAGCAACCTGAATGGGATCCGAGCATATAGGGCTCAGTCGGCATAATCTCAGAACCTACCTTCTCAGGCTCAATGTTCATACCGGCCCAGAGACCAGCCTGACCTACAGACATGTCGAGGAAATCTTCCCAGGCTTCAGACTCGAGATGTTTCCAGAACTTCTTCAGTTTCTTCTCGTCCATTCCTGCTTCACGGCGCTCGTCAAGGAATGCGTTCAGAGCAACGTCGGTAGCCATGTAGATAGGACCACGGCCTTCTTTCAGCTCGTTGATCATCAGATGGTTACGCAGACAGGTGGGAGTAACTGCGGAAGCGCCGTAAGGCATATATTTGGAAAGCTCTTCCTTGGCCGCATCGCCCATCGCATAGAACTCTCCAAGGCCGTTGGAAACTTTGGCTTTGAACAGGAGGAACCACGCGCCAACCGGTCCGTAACCATCCTTGAAGCGGGACGGGGTGAAACGATTTTCCATCATGGTCAGGGTAGCACCGACCTGAGCACACATGGTGTAGGTGGAACCTGCGTTCCATACCGGATACCAGGCACGTCCTTTACCTTCACCCGTTGAACGGGGACGGAAGATATTTACCGCACCACCGCAGGCAACCATGGCTGTTTTGCAGCGGAAGATGTGTACCTTGTTTTCACGGGTGGAGAAGCCAGCCGCACCGGCGATCTGGTTCGGCTTGTTCTTGTCGAGGAGCAGTTTCACGATAAATACACGCTCGAGTACATTGTCAGCACCAAGAGCGGTCTGTGCGGGCTCTGCAACGATGCACTTGTAGGACTCACCGTTGATCATGATCTGCCATTTACCGGTACGTACCGGAGTTCCACCTTCACGCAGGGTCGGAGCAGGCTTGGCACCGTCGAGGTTTTCGCCGTCCGCGTCTTTCTTCCATACGGGCAGACCCCATTCCTCGAACAGCTTGACAGACTCATCAACGTGACGACCACAGTCATAAATAAGGTCTTCACGGACAACGCCCATCAGGTCGTTACGAACCATCTTGACATAATCTTCAATTGCGTTCTCTCCGATATAGGTATTGATAGCGGAAAGACCCTGAGCAACAGCACCTGAACGCTCAAGAGAAGCTTTGTCAACCAGCATGATTTTCAGATCTTCCGGAGCCCACTTCTTGATTTCAAAAGCGGTTCCACAAGCAGCCATACCACCACCAACGATAAGAACATCCACATCGTGCTCGACGATTTCCGGGTTCACATCGGCTTTGAGCTCACCTTTTGGTTTATTAGGTAACGCCATATTTAAATCTCCTTGGAATAATAAGATTTTTATCAGTTAAAACCTTCTAACTTTACTTATTTGGGGGTAGGAAGATCGCTTTCGAGGAGCAGACATTCGTCGTCCAGGTTAGCGCCTTTTTCACCCACATAAGCATTGGCAGCACCTTCAGCGGTGGTGCGAATCGGGAACTTGAAGCGTTTCATAGTTCCATTACGGAATTTAACGGTCCACATGATGGAATCGGAAGACCTCATCGGATGAACCTGGCCGCCCATCGGTACGAAGTCATCATAACCACGTACGAAAATAGCGCCCTGCGGACAGATTTTAACGCAAGAGTAACATTCCCAGCACGCATCAGGCTCCTGATTATACGCCAGCATTTCCTCAACGTTCAAAACCATCAGATCGTTCGGACAGATGTACATGCATGCGGTTTTATCTCCACCCTTGCAGCCATCACATTTGGAAGGATCTACATAACTTGGCATTAAACTACCTCCTCAGTTTGTATTAACTGTTGTGACCCTGAACCGACAGGGCCAACTTAAACTATGTACAATTGATACCATAAAAACCCTCAGCTCCATACAATTTTATTTAACAAAAGCATAAAATACTTTTACTAACACAAAAAAGGATGCAGCCGAGTATTGCTAACAATCATTTATTGAGGTACAAATCGTGAAACCTGCACAACAATGAATGACTACTCATTTTCATAAGAGTTTTTTATATTAGGTTGCCTGGTAATTGTCAAGGAAATTCATAAACCACTCTCCGCGCTTTAATCGTAACTATTCCGCACTATAACCTGCCGTGGTTTTGCTCCATCAGCGGGGCCGATCACCCCGTCTTTTTCCATCTGCTCTATCATTCTGGCGGCCCTGTTATAGCCGACCCTGAGGCGTCGCTGCACCATGGAAATGGACGCCTGGCCCGCCTCGGTGACAATGGCGACAGCCTCATCGTAGCGTTCATCATAATCATCGCTTCCGGCACCGTCTTTACCATTTTCATCCCGTTCAATTTCCTCGATCACCTCATCGTCATAGGTGCTGCTGCCCTGGCTTTTCCAGAAATCAACAATATCGGTTGTCTCACGTTCGGAAATAAACGCCCCGTGAATCCGCTTGATTCTCGAAGTACCCGGAGCAAGATAGAGCATATCCCCCGCACCAAGAAGATGCTCGGCTCCCGATGTATCGAGAATCGTTCTGGAATCAATTTTGGAAGACACCTTGAATGAAATTCTGGTGGGGAAATTAGCCTTGATCAGTCCGGTCAGCACATCGACCGAGGGACGCTGGGTTGCCAGGATCATATGCATCCCCGCCGCCCTTGCCATCTGGGCTAGCCGGGCAATGGCGGCCTCCACATCCTTTGAAGCCACCATCATAAGATCCGCAAGTTCGTCAACTATAATTACGATATACGGCAGTTTTTCCTCGTTATGTTCATTGTAGGAATCAAAGGATTTGACCTTGCTCTCCTCCAGCAACCTGTAGCGTCGCTCCATTTCCCTCACCGCCCAGTTCAGGGCACGGGAGGCCAGTTTGGGATCAACCACAACCGGATGGAGCAGGTGGGGGATCCCCTCATAGCCGGAAAGCTCGATCCTCTTGGGATCAATCATCAGGAAACGAACTTCTTCCGGGGTGGCATTGTAGAGAATTGAGGCAATAATGGTGTTTATCCCGACACTCTTGCCGGCACCCGTTGCGCCCGCGATCAGAAGGTGCGGCATTTTCGCCAGGTTGGCCATGGAAAGATTACCCACCACATCAAGGCCGAGGGCGATGGAAAGCTTGTGCTGATTTTCGCGGTAATCTTCCGAACCGATCAGGTCACGGATATAGACGATTTCCCTGTTTTCATTCGGGATTTCCACACCAAGAGCGGCTTTTCCGGGAACAGAACCCACAACCCTCACCGACCTGACTTTCAAACCCAGGGCCAGGTCATCCGCCAGACCGACAATTTTATTTATTTTTATACCGGGAGCCGGAGCATATTCATAGGTGGTGACCACAGGTCCGGGGGAAATACCGACAACCTTACCCGAAACACCAAAATTTTTTAATTTCTGCTCAAGCTGTTTGGAGAGCTTGTAATACGCTTCCTTTTCAACCTTGGTGTGGACCTGTTTATTTTTACTGAGCAGTGACAGCGGCGGCAGTTTCCAGTCCCCCCTGGCCACCGGCCTGGCCGCGAACTCCTCATCCTCCCGACTCCTCTTGACAGCCGAGGCGGACTCTTTCAATTCCGGGACAGTCTGCTGCCCCACGGCCGGTTCCTGCTCCCCGGCCGGCTTCTTTTTCCTCTTTTCCTGAATCTTCCCGCGTTTCACACTTCGCTTCTTCTTTGCGGCTTCTTTTTTCAGGGGATCCCGTTTAACAAAAGAAAAGAATTTTTTAATGGCTTTCCAGACCAGTCTGACGCTTTCATAGGGAGAAAACTGGGTGGTGAGCATCAGCGCAATCAGAAAAAACAGGCTGAAAACCATGACCGTGCCGCCATTGCCGATAACAGAGCGCAGGAGAACAAACCCTGTTCTCCCGAGAAACCCTCCAGTATCGAGGAGTTTCGGGTCCCTGATAGCCAGGCTGGAAAGCAGCCCGCAGAAAGAGATAAGGGCCATGGAAAGGCCGGCGGTGACCTGGGGCAACCTGTCAAAGGACATCCTCGGTCTGAAAAAAAGAAGAGAGAGCAGCAGGGTCAGGCTGGGAAGCATATAGGCTCCCAGGCCGGTAAAATCCTGCAGGAGAGAAGCCAGAAGCAGGCCGATTTTCCCGCACCAGGAAGGGCCCAGTTCAAAACTTACGGAAAAGAGACTGAGAAAAATAAAGAGTGAAACAAAGATACCAAAAACAGCCAGTGCCTCCTGCTTCAGCCCCGGCCGTTTCTGATCAGTTTTGGCAGCCATGCGTGTTACCCCGTTTCCAATAAGTAACTACTCACAGACAGCATCCAGAACTCCATTGATGAACCTGGGAGACTCGTCACCTCCAAATCGTTTTGCTATCTCCACCGCTTCATTTATGGCCACCTGGGGCGGCACATCATCCACGTGAAGCATTTCATACACCGCGATGCGCAACAGGTTTCTGTCGGTTGGCGCAATCCTGGGCAGTCGCCAGTGGGTGGCTTTTTTTTCAATGATCGAGTCAATCGATTCCAGTTCAGTCAAAACCCCTTTGATCAGGTCATACCCATAGGGCCGTGCCTTTCTGTTCACCTGGTACAGAGAGCAGAAAAGACCATAACTGTCCTGCAGAGCGGCCTCGTCACCCACGTCCGCCACCGCAACAAAATCATTCTGATAGAGAAACTGCAGTGCCGCCTCTCTTGATTTCCTACGTGTTCCCATTATCACACCATGGCAGAGAAACAAGCCCCCTGCCGTATCAAATCAATGCAGTCTTTCAACCAGGTTGGCCATCTCTATGGCGGCAACCGCAACTTCAGCGCCCTTGTTACCGGCCTTGGTGCCGCTCCTCTCGATTGCCTGCTCGATTGTCTCCGTCGTCAGTACCCCGAAAAGAACCGGAACCCCGGTTTCAAGCCCCACCTGGGCCGCGCCCTTGGAAACCTCGTTGACCACAACGTCAAAATGGGGAGTGGCTCCCCTGATAACGACCCCCAGAACGATGACAGCATTATATTTCTGCGAACCGGCAAGACGTTTGGCAATCAACGGGATTTCAAATGCTCCGGGCACCCGCACGATATCGATATCGCTTTCCAGGGCCCCCGACCGAATAAGACTGTCAAGTGCACCTTCAAGCAGCTTTTCGCTGATAAAGGAGTTAAACCGTGCAACAACTACCGCAAATTTTTTTCCATCCGCCTTCAGGCTGCCTTCAATAATATTCGCCATATTTTCACCTTGCAATAATTCAAGCTGCCTCTCAATCTTCAACAGCTATAAGATGCCCCATCCGATCCCGCTTGCAGAGGAGATATCCCTTGTTTTCTTCTCCGGCAGGCATTTCCAGCGGAATACGTTCAACAACCTCGATACCATATCCTTCCAGACCGACAATCTTTTTGGGGTTATTGGTGAGTATTGCCATTTTTTTCACCCCGAGATCCCGCAGGATCTGAGCTCCGATACCGTAATCCCGCAAATCACTTTTAAAGCCGAGTTTATGATTGGCCTCAACCGTATCCATCCCTTCAGTATCCTGAAGACAATAGGCCTTGAGCTTGTTCACCAGGCCGATTCCCCTTCCCTCCTGGCGCATATAGAGAACAATACCGGCCCCCTCCTGGTCGATCATTTTCATCGCCGCTTTAAGCTGCAGGCCGCAATCGCACCGGGAAGAGCCAAACACATCTCCGGTAAGACACTCGGAATGCACCCGGACAAGCACCCGTTCCACCTTGCTGATATCACCTTTAACCAGGGCAATATGTTCGTGATTATCAACGGAATTTGTATAGATAACCGCCCTGAATTCCCCCGCGTGATCCGTGGGGATTCTTGCCTCGGCTTCCCGCTGGATCAGAACATCTTCACGTAACCTGTATTCGACAAGATCGGCAATGGTCGCAATCTTGAGATCGTGTTTTTCCGCGAATTTCTCCAGGTCAGGCATACGGGCCATTGTCCCGTCATCATTCATAATTTCACAAATGACACCGGCGGGAGTCAAGCCCGCCAGCCTGGAGATGTCAACGGAGCCTTCCGTCTGCCCTGTCCTGACCAGCACTCCGCCGTCCCTTGCCCTGAGAGGAAAAATATGGCCGGGGCTGATAAGATCTCCGGGCCCGGCATCGGGCGCTACCGCCGCCTGGATTGTGCGCGCCCTGTCGGCCGCGGAAATCCCGGTGGAAACACCTGTCCGTGCCTCTATACTGACCGTAAAACCGGTACCGTAAGGAGATTTATTGTCATTGACCATCATGGGAAGCTGCAGCTTGTCCACGAGTTCTCCACTCAGGGTCAGACAGATCAGGCCCCTGCCGTAAGTTGCCATGAAATTGATGGCTTCGGCATCCACGGCCTCGGTCGCCATATAAAGATCACCCTCATTTTCACGATCCTCATCATCGACAAGAATGATCATCTTGCCGTTCCTGATATCTTCAATTACTTCTTCAATTGGACTGACAGCCATAATATTCTCACCCTAAAATTCCACCCAAATCCTGCACTTCAGAAAATGAAAAATTGATAAACGTTTTAATTCAACATGTTACATGCATATATATTGAGAAGCTATAGGAATCCATGCTTTGCAAGAAAGCCGGGCCCGATACCTTCGCCTTTAATTTCAACATCTAGATCTTTTGAAGAGAAAAGCAGTTTCTCCACATATTTGCCAATAAGATCGACCTCTATATTTACCCTGTCACCCACCTTCAATTCCCCCAGGGTTGTGATCGAAAGAGTATGAGGAATGATGGAAACAGCAAAAATGCCAGGTCTGCAGCTGTTTACTGTCAGACTGACACCGTCAATGGTGATGGAGCCTTTTTCAATCACGTACCTGTCAAGGTCAGGAGTGAGAGAAAAGGTAAAAACTGTATATTCCCCGGCCTTCTCAATGGTTTTCACCCTGGCCATACAGTCTACATGACCGGCCACCATATGACCGCCAAGTCGATCCGACAGCTTCAGTGCACGTTCCAGGTTGACGTTGTCCCCCTGGTTGAGTGAACCAAGCCTGGTGCGCCTGAGAGTTTCCGGAGAGACATCGGCCTGAAAACTGCGCCCCTTTATATTATAGGCGGTCAGACATGTGCCGCTGACCGCAATGGATTCTCCCTCCACGGGATCTTTGAGATCAAACCCCGCTTCAATGGTAAAAACGAGACCACCGCCAACCGATTTTTTTGCGATCAGTCTGCCGACACCCTCTATTATCCCGGTAAACATGAGAGATCACTCCCCGACATATCAACCCTGCCGCTCCAGACGTTCAGCCTTTTCTACAAGGCCTGCGGCTATATTATTATGCTTGAAATTTTTATGAATGGAAGCGGCCGTCCTGTAGGCATCGGCAGCACCCCTGTTATTTCCCGAGTCAATATAAATCTCAGCCAGCAGTTCAAGGGTTGCAACCGCTCCCTGTGGATCACGATTATCCTGGTACCAGTCAAGAACATCAAGGGCCTGGGATACAGCTTTATCATACTGCTCAAGACCACGATAAGCACTGATGATATTTTTTGAAACAGCAATCAAACTCATCCTGTCATTGGACCGGTCACAGATTGCGAACGTCCTCTGAAAATGTTCCAGAGCAAGGTCATACTCTTTTTTTGCCAGACAGACAAGCCCAAGTTGATTGCTGGCATTGGCCACTCCCGGTTCATCATCTCTTTTTTCAAAACCGACCAGGGCGTTATGCAGAGCCACCGCGGCCTGACCTGGATTATTGTTTTCAAGAAAACGCTTCCCCTCTTCATATTCAGCCTGCACGGAATCAGTAACCTTCTTTTCCGCCTGATCCCCATCAACAGGTGCAATCGACTCAATATTTTGTAATTTACCGCTCATCAGACATCCCTCCATCGACGGCACGAACAGCATCCGCGGCGGCTTCGCCAACTGTCATGGATACCGGTTCTCCGTCCTTACAATATGTAAATTCTTTGTCATCTTTCTGCAACTCAACAAGTTTTCCCCTCACTTCCTTCGCCCTGATATTCCCCATGAGCCGCACACAGTTGCCACGCACACCGGCATCGGAATGGTGCAGTAAATCAAAAAGACTGTAGAAGGGAAGATTTCTGATCAGGTCGGGGCGGTTTTTTGAGACTTCCGCCAGTGCCCAGAGTACCTGGGTCCGGGTGGAGGAATCGTGAATATAGTTGAGAAGATGCCTGGCGAAGGCGCCGAAGATATCAGGCCGCATGGAAACAATATACCCGATGGTCTCCACCATTCCCCAGGGCGTTGCCGCCGAATCGGAACAGGCCTCAAACAGACGGTGGAGAAGCTCCGACACCTGCCCCGGTTCACGACTTGACAACCTGGCACAGACCCGCCCCGTTATCCAGGCCACATACCAGCGGTTTTCCTCCACCGGATCATAGAGCAGCCTCTGCAGAAGACGGAGCCCCTTTTTGTCGCCGTAACAGAGGCCGGTAAGGCCATCCACATCCCCCCGGCTGACCAGCTCCTTGATCTCTTTTTTGGTGATTCTTTTTCTGACCGTGCTTTTCTCCGGCAGCGGTTCCACCTCCACCCTGTCCTCTTTGAGCAGGGCCTTGAGTGTTTCGTCAGTGAGTTCCCTGTTTTTATTCTGTATTTTTTTTGCAATTTCGGAAACATCAGTATGCAGACGAACAAAATAAAGCACACCACGAACGGCTCTTCCGTCGATATTTTTCTTGGCTACGACCTGGTGGGTCCGCTCGTCATAGTTTTCTATCCGTCCGGTCAGGTAATCGTCTTCGGGAAGAAGCTCCCAGGCGAAATCACTGTTCCCGTCACAGGCGTACATGAGCGCTTCCACCATTGCGGCTCCCACGTTATGACCCGTTGCCTCACAGGCGTATACCGCACCGCACTGACACTCCCCCATGGGGAATTCATACATCTGCCTTTCGGGGCTGTCCGTTGCCCTGCCGACCTTCTGCCCGCAAAACGGGCACCAGGGATCTGTTGTTGAACCATCTTTTGCCATCTTGCTCACTACTGATAAGAATTATGACCTGAATCCTGCACTGAATCCTGCACTTCAGGTATGATTTTATAGCCTCTTCACAGGCGCGCCAGTTCCCCGCAGACTCTTCCTTTCTCTGCAGGCCACCATCAATCCGGCAAAGGAATGGAGCACCTGTTAATAATTACAGAGTTATCAGCCGAGCTTTTCCTGCAGGCTGGCGGCGAACTTGGGATCAACCGAGTAACCGAGTTCCCTTGCCTTGTCCAGGTGTTCTTTCGCTTCTGAAAATTTCCCGTTGAAATAGAGGGCAACGGCCAGATTATTGTGACCGAGCGGGGAATCCGGATCCAGCTCCAGCCCTTTTCGGGCTGCTTTTTCAGCACGGTCATCTTCCCCTTTCATGGTCAGAACCGACGTGAGGTTCATCCAGATATTCGCCAGTTTCGGATCGCACTGCAAGGCTTTTTCATATGAGGCTATGGCCTTGTCAAGCTCATTGTTCTGCTGGTGAATCAACCCGAGATTGGTATGGGCCTGGGCATTTTCCGGCTGCACTTTTATTGCATCCTCATTGAGTTTCTTTGCCTTTTCAAGATTACCCCTGCCAAAATAAATGGCGCCGAGATTGATCATGCTCTCGCAACTCAACTCATCAATTTCAATGGCTTTTTCAAGAGCTTCTATGGCCTCGTCGATCCTGCCCGCCTTCATATACACCAAACCCAGGTGATGAAAGGCCATTACTGAGTTGGGGTGTTCCTTACACTTTTTTTCCAGTTCCTCTATAACCCTGGATAAATCTTCCTGCAGCTGTTCAGACATAATTTCCCTCGAATATTCTCTATAAACACAACCCGCTGATATTCACTGTCCTTTGCGGAATCGAAAAATTCCGTTCGAATTCAGGAGACATGGAATAATAAAAACGCATCATATCAGACATACATGAGCCATTTATTTTTTCCAGCGACACAGAAATCGGACAAAAGACCGTTTCCGGATAGACAGTGCTAACAGGCGGGATACAGTTCTGTGTACTCTTCAACCTGTCACTTCTTCGACCGCCTACAATATAGACACCTTCCCTTTACTTGCAACCTAAATCCTGCACGACTACCGGTTAAACCTTTCTCCACAGGTTGACAGCAATTTGTCCTTCTCCTCGTGCAGGATCTGTTTTGCCTGCCTGACGTCCTTTTCTATCTGGGCGGCCAGTTCCTTCACCCCTGGAAATTTGCGCTCACTTCTCAGAAATTTTATCAGGTTTACCTTTATAGGCTTGCCGTAAATATCTTTATTAAAATTAAAAATATGAGTCTCTGCCACCAACTGATCTTCCCCGAAAGTCGGATTACGACCGATATTGAGAATTCCACCGTAGCAATCACCCTCGCAGATGACCTGGGTCACATAGACACCGTGTTTCGGCACAAGGTCCTCACGGTCAAACTTCAGATTAGCCGTGGGGAAACCGATCTCCCTGCCACCACGCTGCCGGCCCACACGAACCGTGCCGCGAATCTGGTAATACCTTCCCAGGAGAGTACAGGCATCAGCCATCCTCCCATTCATCACAAGCCGTCGTATCTTCGTGGAACTGACAAGTTCGCCATTTTCATAAAAGGGATTGATGACCTTAACCGGAAAGTCGTATTTTTTTCCCTGTTTCCGAAGAAACTCGATATTGCCGCTTCTCCCCTTGCCAAAGGCATAATCGTAACCGACGACAAGCTCCTGCAACCCAAGCCTTTCCACCAGGTAATGTTCAACAAAATATTCCGCAGTGGTTTTGGCGAATTCCAGGGTAAAGGGGATAACCAGCAAAACATCAATACCGGCCATCTCCACCAGTTCGATTTTCTGTTCGATGGTTGAAATCAGTTTTATTCCTTCCGGAAGGAGAACCTGGAGTGGGTGAGGATCAAAAGTTATTGCCACACTTGTACCGTTCTTCTTCCCCGCACTTTCAACAACCTCCGCGAAAAGCTGCTGGTGGCCAAGGTGGACACCGTCAAAATTACCAATAGTTACGCAGGTTCCCGCCAGGGGACTGCTGATATCATCAATATTTCTATAAATTTTCATAAACCATTTCAGGATTCAGGATTTTTTTTTAAACGGGTCAAGAAAGTCTTGACAAATAACCGCTCAGGGTTCATATTCTACCGCACTTGCCGAAGTGGCGGAATTGGTAGACGCGCTAGGTTCAGGGTCTAGTGGGGGTATCCTCGTGGGAGTTCGAGTCTCCCCTTCGGCACCACTCAATTTTTAAGGCTTTATCCCGGTAACAGCGGGATAAAGCCTTTTTTTGTGTCTTCATCTCTTTCCTCCTCCCTTGCTATCTTTTGCTGTTTTATGCTATATTTTGATTACAAAATGGAGCAAAAATGGAGCAAAAAAATGGCTCGAATTGAAAAACGAAAAAACAAGCGCGGAATAAGCTATCTGGCGACAGTACGTCGAAAAGGGTTTGAAACCGTTGCCAGGACTTTTGATACCAAAGGAGAAGCTATCGCCTGGGCAACCGGTGTTGAGCAGGATATGAAAGATCAGCGGTATCAAAATCCGCGAAGGGCCATGAATACGTCCTTTGGCCAAGCTTTGGAAAAATACATTAACACCATTTCTCAAAAAAAAGCAATTAACACTCATATGCTGGAGAAGAGTGCAGCGCGGCGGCTATTGGAGCAAATTGGAGCAGAAACACCATTGGGGTCAATAACAGCAGCGACTGCAGCAAAATACAGGGATGCCAGACTACAAGAAGTGTCGGCATATCCAGTTCGCCATGAGCTTGCATTATTATCCCACTTGTTCACCAAAGCCAAAAAAGAATGGGGCATTCCAGTTGAAAATCCCGTTGCTGATATTGAACGTCCAGCGCCCCCCAGAGGCAGAACCCGGTTCTTAACAGATGAAGAAGCTGTAAAATTACTGGAATCCAGCCGCAAAGCCCGGAATTATCGATTCTACTATTATATACTCACTCTTTTACATACCGGAATGCGGTCATCTGAAGCGGCAGGTTTGCGATGGAATCAAGTCAACTTGAAGAAAAGAGTGATTTTTCTGCCGGACACAAAAAATAAAGACACCAGGTGGGTGCCCCTGACAAAAGAACTCACCGAGGAACTTTCAAGCCTGAAAAAGATCAGTAAGGGGAAGGATGAAAATCTGGTTTT
>NZ_JBPLBA010000141.1:0-5896 GCF_054039375.1 Desulfomarina sp.
GGAATGTATGCCTTTCGACCCATTGTACGATTATCTCCGGACTGGGCATCTGCCTCTTTTCTGGTTTCAACAGCCATTCTGGTTATGCTTGCCTCAAGGGGCACAACAGGTTCAATACTTCTGGCAAAGGCAAACTGTACTGGTCCCCTGACTTGGCCGCAGTTATTTTCCTTAGTAGACATGACGGCACCAAATGTCCGCACATCAAAGAAATTTCTACACATCCAGGCCCTGGCCTTGCTTAATTTTGAGGCTTTGTCTTCTTCATCTGCTACTGCTTCATAGGCAGGTTGCCGCCGCTCGGTAAGTATCCCTTTCTCCTTGACATAAATATTATACGTAGCCTGATCTTCCTTGACCAGTTCCACATAATTTCTGACCTTACGCTTCAGACAGACATCAGTGGTAATGCCATGTCCGGTTTCCGGGTCAATGCGAGGCATGTTCCCTCCATCCGGATCACCATTTGGATTACCGTTTTTCACATCAAACAGTAAGACAAATTCATACCGTTTCTTGATTGGATCAGCCATTTTTATTCTCCCTGTTTTTTTTCTTTCTACGTGCTTCTTCAATTTCTCTCTCTATCGCATTCTTCTGATGATAATAAGCTATGGCAAAAATACCCTGTTCCTGCAGATTCATGTGGGCAGGAAAATCGATTATATGTTCCATGATTTCAGCAATGCGCCGGTCTGAAACATACCCGTATTCCGCCTTTTCAATGTGATGCTGACTCAGGCGAATCAACCGCGGGAACACACTGGCCGGAGTGGCCGAAGCCGCACTGAAAAACCTGTCCTTGATTGTGGTATTGACCTTGCCCAGGGCATCCAGTTGCGCCTTCTCCAGGACAGCGAACAGCCTTCCCTGTAGATAGGCAGTATCTCTTCTTTCTGTATCCAGTGACATGGGCACCTCCTTTTTATAATTTCGTTGCAGAACCGCCTTGAGAATAGCAGCACGCAAATAGGTTACATGGGGTATTGATTTACCTGTAGTCTTATGTTTTTTTGATTGATCTGCTCGGATACGTCCAAACACTCCTCGAAATAGACTTTCAGGGTAACGGCCGCCGGTAAGGATAGAACGGGTAAGCGCACCGCCAAGGATCGGAGAAAGATCCTTACTCTCCCTTGCTGTTTCTTTCAGCAGGTGCCAGACTCCGGGAAATTCAATATCCTTTTCCGACCTTTCCATGGCCAGATTGTTGAAATGATCCCGAAACCTGCTCATCAACTCGCCCACCGTGCAGACATGCCAGAAACGCAAGGCCAGCCGTGCCTTGTTCAGGGCCAGCCCCAGGATATAGAATTTTATGTCCCGATCGTTTTCCAGATCTGCCGGAAGTGTCCCTTTGCAAACAGCCTCCAAAAATTTTCGCACCTGTAATGCTGCTGCCGGGTCATCAAGCGCCGGATTCATTACCTGTCCGAAAAACGGTTCCACAACCGATTCCCGCTTTGCCCAGAAAACCGTTGTCGCATCACCTATCTTCAACCGATGGGTTCTGCTGCGAAGCAAAAACTTCAGGGCTGCGGCGCTTTTGAACTCAAATTCAACAGAGATGGGCGCATTCTCCCCCCGTTTTTTTCCATAGGATTCGTATGCTTTTTTATTAAAGGAAACCAGGGAAGCACCGGAGCCGAATTTGAACTGAGTATATTGCCCTTGCAAGGGAGATAGGCGGCCATCAACAAAGTTGACCCCTTGGGGAAAGCTCTGATCGGCAAGATACTCACGCCAGAGCCGCTGAACCGCAGGCCGCTCATGGACAAGGAGGCGGTCTCCCTGCAGCCGGAAGGCTATCCACTTGCCGTGCATCCCGGAAATGTCTTTCCACTGTTCCAGTTCCAATGAATCAGCGGGATTCCAGTTGGCAAAAAACTGCCTCACTGCCAGCACACCCTCATCGTCTGTATCGCCGGTTACATCGTCCAGCAATTTGATAAATGATGCATGGTGAACTTTTTTCTTTGCCTTACCGGACATACCAAAAATGTAATCGGTTTTATCCACCATAAAATTCGGTGTGTCGGCGGCGCCTCTGCCGGAACGAACATTTACCTGGTTGGTGTAGGGAACCATTGACAGCCGGTAATTGAAGGTATTCGCTTTAACCTTTTCCCGTACATCTTCAGGCTGGCCGATCATATTGCCGTGCCGGTCAAGGGTGACCACAAAACCGATATCTTCCATGCTGAAACCATAGGACGGCACACCCTTTTTCGGCTCACCCTGCGGAAGACGGTCATAGAGGTCGATCAACGCTTGAAAGATCATGAAACCACCTCTTGACAGCACTCAATCACGCCGTCACGCATCACAGCCCGGAAAAAACCAGGAGTCCTGTCATTGGCAAAATCAATGTCGTGCAGCATGTATCCAAAATCCTGTTCTCCGGAAAAGATGGGTTCCGGAATTTCATTACACCAGGAAAAATTGACCGGAAACTCCCGGCAACCAAAGTAGGGCCGGTGAAAACACTGTCCCTTTTTGACCCGCCGTTCAAAAATCGCCAAATGTTTACCTGGATCATTGTCCTCCGTTCCTGTCAACTCAAAATGGGCTTCAATGATGTATTCCACATCCCGCAGCACCATTGAGGCCCGCTGCTGGCGATCATCTTCTATATAGTGGCATACCGGACGATCGCCCTGCATGTCACGGTTGTTCACCGATACCCGATTGGCTAGCTCATTGCGCCGGATATTTTCAAACCGGATCGGACGCATCACATGAATACGGTCGATTATCCAGCAAATGGCAGGTTTCCAGTAAATGGCCTCCAGAATGCCCCGGGCCGCCGACGGGGTTATGACATCGTAGGAGACCCGTTCAACCTTCATTTCCGGCCGGGTGAACAGGGCATAGTCTCCCCACACCCTCAATCTGATTCCATAGCGCTTTGCCATCACACCTCCATCTTCTTGTTCGGTTTATCCAAAAAATGCCTCCCCCATGGGGGCACTGCATTGTAAACCCGTGGTACGGGAATAGAGTTCTTGAGAACGAAGCACCCAAATCCCCGGCACGGGTTCTTCGAGCCAGTCACGTATTTCATCCAACTGATAGGGGTATATCTGAACCGCATATTTTTGCAGCTTTCGTAAGATACCACCATGCCGCTCCACATGGGCAAGGCGATCGACAAGCTGCAGGGCTTCCGGATCAAGGGCGATTATCACCGGTAGGGTTGCCGATTCGATCATCCTGAACCCGGCAATGTCACGAAACTGGATTTCACCCATATAGGCAAGACAGCACAAATTATATATTCCGTCTTTGTCCATCATCTGCTCATTTTTCCAGAAAAAATCGGAAAAGTATTCTTTTACGCATTCTGGATCGGTGAGTTTCCCGACAAATGATTCAAACAGCTTTTTCGCGGACTGGGCTGCCTGCCGGAAAAAACCGCATCCGCTCTCTTCCGGGAAATCAAAAACAGACACCTTGCAGGGAACAGGGCTACGACCGTTCCGGTTGCAGCGGCCTGCGGCCTGAGCAATGGAATCAATTCCGGCGGTTGCTCTGAAAACAGCCGGGAAATCAACATCAACACCGGCCTCAATAAGTTGGGTACTGACCACCCGGCACGGGTCTCCGTTTTCCAGCCTCGTTCTGATTTCGGAGAAAATTTCGCTTCTGTGTGCCGGATACATCAGGGCGCTTAAATGGAAATTATTTCTGGATTCCGGCAAGTTTTCAAAAACATCCAGGGCCTGCTGCCTAGTGTTGACAATGCACAACACCTGTTGCAGTTTCGCAAGCTGTTTGGCGACTTCATGTTCAGTCAGAGTCCCGATGAAACGTTCTTCCGTTCGTTTCAAAGCGGCAAAAAGAGCAGGAATATCCGTGACAATTTCCCGGTCGATTTTCAGCCCTGCAGGAAATTGAGAGGAATGTTCTATGGCCGGCTGGGTAGCAGTACACAACACCGAGGTAACGCCATAATTTTTGGCCAACTCCTGGATAACACCAAGACAACAAGTTAACCGCTCAACAGGGATTGCCTGTACTTCGTCAAAAATAACCACACTTTCAGATACATTATGAAGTTTGCGGCATTTGGAGGGCTTGTTGGCAAAAAAAGAATCAAAAAACTGGACATTGGTGGTAACGATGATTGGCGCATCCCAATTTTCAGTGGCCAGTCTGGTCTGCCAGTCTGCATCATCGGCAATAAAATTGCAATGATGCTCAAGCACTGCATCATCTCCCAGCATATCCTGGAAAACTTTTCCATTCTGTTCAATAATACTTGTAAACGGAATAACATAGATGATTCTTCGCTTTTTATATTTTTTGGCGTGATTCAGGGCAAAGGCCAATGAAGCAAGGGTCTTGCCGCCTCCGGTTGGAACGGTAAGCGAAAAAATTCCCGGAGATTCATTTGCGGATTGCAGGCAGTCGCTCAACACGCTTTCACGACATTTATTTACAGATAAATCCGGATCAGCCTTCTTGCGCAGCGTATTGAAACTTGTCCAGAAACGATTGTGAAGCTCAACCAGACAGGGATAACAGTTACGCCATCCGGCTCGCTTTTTGTCAAGAAAGGTTTCTGTGTCGAGATAATCACCATCAACGAGGCAGGAAAACAGCATCCGCACAAAAAACTGAATCTGAAAACCGGCATAATCATTTTCCAGCGGAAACGGGAGGTCTGTTGGGAACTCTTCGGGGACATGCGGAAAATCAATTTTTACCATTTGTTCCGAAAGTTTTTCGCCAAGCCCTGATCTTTGGCCAGAACTCCAGTTGGGGAGCCCTCCGTGATGGCCGGCAATACAATAGGCAAGCAACTTCCCAGCTTGGGTGGACTGCTTGAACAGAAGTTGTGCACCTATGGCAGCATGGTTTGGGTGGCCTTGGTAAAAATCGTCATATTCATCTTCGACTCGATTCTCCCTTCGCAACCAAGCCTGCCAGGAAAGCGTTCCTTTGCCGATGTCATGGTTTTTCCCTGCCACAAATACCCACGCATCACTACGGAAAAACCGTGCCGATGCCGATGCTCTTACAGCCACATTCTCCAGATGCTCTTCAAGTGGCTGCCACTTTTCAACCGGCAAACCTTTCAGACTATGGGCATAAAATGTATTTATTGCATGTGTAAGCGTACTCATTATTCTGTATGTTTAATTTCCAAACAAAATTACCACCTGGCGTAAAACCTTTATTACTTGCTCCATCATACCACACCTGCTCTATCATATAGTGATAGACCCCCAATTTTTTGTTGTTTTTACATTTTTCTGTAAAGCGTTGCCTTGCAACAGAAAAAGTCGTTCTGCTGGTTTTTCGTGTTTAAAAAAGATGGAGATGGGGCAGGAGAAGATGTTTATTTGACTTTCTTTTCGATAAAAATTATCAGAGGTAGAATACAATTAACTCTGGACTGGTCACCGATGGCGGTGGTCATGGGAAAGGAGTCTTCTTTGGGCGGCTTAATGCCAGCAGTCCATATTGATGCAGGAACATAAGAGTGCCTTGAAAAATTAGATTTTTCGTTCGAGATCAGGTAAGCAAAGACTCCGAGGACCAGTGAAGATAGCCGGGCAGCTTGACTGTGCCGCTAAAAGCCCAGCATATTAGCAGCATGTGAACACTTTCTTTTTGCTGTGATACAGAGATCGGGCGAGGTAGCGAGCCTGCGAGCCTCCGAAAAGCAATTTTTCAAGGTAGCCATAAATGCTCCAGCCCCGGCAGGTGATCATCTCCAGTATCCCGGAAACGCTCAATCGCAACAGGAGCTGGTTTTGCATAGGCTCACAAAATTTTCTCGGATTCTACGCTTCCCTGTTTTTCATGACAGGACTTCAAGAGTAAACTCCAGAGTGCCTTCAAAAAGAAAAGGATTATGCACCCTGATCCTCTGCAAGTTTTTCCCGTT
>NZ_JBPLBA010000142.1:0-10458 GCF_054039375.1 Desulfomarina sp.
GTGATGTACCTGGGGAAGGTCATAGAAGAAGCTCCCTACGCTTCACTTTATACAAATCCGAAACATCCCTATACCCAGGCCCTTCTTTCCGCCGCACCGGTCTCCGACCCGCTGCACCGTAAAGAGCGGATTCTCCTGGAAGGGGATGTGCCGAGTCCTATTGATCCCCCGGCCGGGTGCCGGTTTCATACTCGCTGTCCCCGGAAGATGGATATCTGCATGGAAAAAGAACCTGTTTTTTACAGTATGGGTGATGGACACAGTGTCGCCTGTCACCTGTTTACACCATAGTCCTGAACAGTTGTCTGTTGCAGCAAAGTGTTCCTGAAAAGATTTACAACATTCGCAAAAGGGAGGAAATATGATGAAACACCGCACCTTGAAAACCCTGGTCATACTGGCCGCAATTATTCTGCCGACGAGTGCCATGGCAAAAGCCGACCTGGTTATAGCCACCGATGCACCGCCCAAATCGATGAACCCTCACGCCTATTCATCGGATGCCAATTTGTCTTATATGTCCAATTTTTTTGACGGGCTCCTCCAGAGAAAGGCACCGGAGGGAAAGCTCAGTCCGGCACTTGCTGTCAAATGGCAGCGTGTTGATGCCCTTACCTGGAAATTTGAACTGCGGAAAGGAGTGAAATACAGTAACGGCAACGATTTCAACGCAGCGGACGTCAAGTTTACCTTTGAGCGCATGAAGGACCCCAGGTATTCCAAACTGCTCAATATTGCAAACAGTATCGCTTCGATAGAGACTCCGGATGATTACACGGTTATCTTCAGGACTAAAAAACCGGTGCCCTGGTTCGCGGAAACCATGCATCAGAATTTTATTGTTGACAAGGAATCTTCGGAAAACAGGGACGATGGTGATTATAACACCCGCCCCATCGGCACGGGTGCTTATAAACTTGTTGAATGGGTGAAGGGATCATACATCCGTATGGAGGCCAACGAAAATTACTGGGAGGGTGCACCAAAGTACAAAACCGTGGAGATTCGTCCCATAACCGAGGAGTCCACCCGTTTTGCCGCCCTGGCCGGGAAGCAGGTTGACATTGTCAACGGGGTGCCGGTAACCCTTTTTGATCGTGTCAAATCAATGAAACATATTGAGGTGATTTCTCAGGCTGCCAGAAGGGCAATTTACATGGGAATCGGCAATAAACCGAACACACCTTTTGCCGATATTCGTGTTCGCAAGGCCATTGCCCATGCCATTAATGAAAAAGAAATAATAGAAAAGATCATGCGTGGACAGGCAACCATGGCAAATCAAATTCCTGATGTCCCCACCGTGGGGTATGATGCCTCCATCAAACGGTATGATTATGATCCGGCTCTGGCAAAAAAACTGCTGGCGGAAGCCGGGTATGCCGATGGATTTGAAATTACCGTTGCCGGCCCCAATGACAGGTATATCAATGACGAGAAGATCTGCGAGGCCGTGGCAAAATATCTGGCCAAAATCGGGCTCAAAGTTAAGCTGGATGTGAAGCCCAAGTCAATTTTCTTTGATGAGCTGACCGGTAAAAAACACAGCTTTTATCTGATCGGCTGGTTTGACGGTTCTTTTGATTTCGGTCGTTCGGCGGAAAAACTGCTCCATACACCCGATAAGGACAAGGGGATGGGTACCTATAACGGGGCTGAATACTCCAACCCGGATATTGATGCCGCAATTATTGCCTCTTCATCCATTATTGATCGTGGTGAAAGGGAAAAGGCCCTGCAGGAAATCAACAGGAAGTCGGTTGAGGACGTTGCCTGGATCCCTCTCCATTATCAGCAGGATATCTTTGCCGTTGTCAAAGGCAAGGGGATAAAGTTTACTCCCCGTTCCGACCGCTGGATTGTTGTCAAGGAAATCAAGTAAACCGGCGTGGCCGGGCTTCAGGGCTCGGCCTCAACAGACCGATGAAAATCCCAACTGTGGCGGTATAACCTTCCGCTGCAGATTTTCAGATAAACCGGCTGCTTGAAAAGGGGGGCGGGAAGCCCCCCAACCCCAAAAAACAGGATGATATGACTACATATCTCGCAAAAAGATTGATACAGGGCATGGTTGTTCTCGTTCTGGTATCCACTGTATGTTTCGCCATGTTCCGCTTCACGGGAGATCCTGTGCTCATGCTGGCAGGGAAATATGCCACCCAGGAGGAGCGGGAGCAGGTGAGAATTGCCTATGGTCTTGACCGGCCCGTTTATGTGCAGTATGCCACTTTTTTAAAAGGAGTGATGCACGGCAATTTCGGTAAGTCCTACGTGAGCCAGATTGATGCTCTGGACATGATTCTCGAGCGGTTTCCGGCAACCTTTGAGCTGGCTTTTATTGCCCTCTGCATCTCCTTTATTCTAGGTGTCGGGCTAGGGGTTGTTGTTTCCATTAATCCCAATGGCCTTGTCAGTCGGGCAGTCATGGCGGGATCACTGTTTGGCATTTCGATTCCGACGTTTCTGATCGGTATCCTGCTGGTGATGTTCTTTTCCGTTTACCTGGATCTTCTCCCTTCCTTCGGGCGCGGGGATACGGTACAGATAGGATTCTGGCGGACCGGCCTGCTCAGCGTATCAGGATGGAAACATATCCTGCTGCCGGCCCTTACGCTTTCCGGCTATCAGCTGGCTGTTCTGATCCGTCTCACCAGGGCCGGAATGCGTGAAACGCTTTCGGAAGAGTATATCAAAACCGCCTGGGCCAAGGGGCTTTCTCCTGCCAAGGTGATCTTGAAACATGCCCTGCGAAACGTGATGATTCCCGTGGTCACCATTGCCGGTCTTTCATTTGGCGAACTGATTGCCTTTTCCATTGTTACAGAGACAATTTTCCAATGGCCGGGGATGGGGAATCTGCTGCTGACCTCGATTTTTGAGACTGATCAGCCGATTATTGTTACTTATATCATGCTCGCGGCCTGTATTATTTTAACCATTAATATTCTGGTTGATCTGCTCTACGCCTTACTCAACCCGAGAATCCGCTATGAGTAGAGGTGAGAGATGAAAAATTTCTTTGCACTCAAAAGGGTACGTTCGTTTCTTGGTGATCCGTCGGGGATGTTTGGTGGAGCAATTCTGTTCACTTTTTTTGTCGCCGCAATTTTCGCGCCGCTCATCGCTCCCATGGATCCCTATGATCTCACCTCCGTGGATCTGGCTAATTTTCTGCTTGAACCCTCGTGGATGGATAACGGGGTGTCCGCCTTTCCTCTTGGAACCGATGACCAGGGTCGGGGGATTCTTTCTACTATTCTTTACGGGTTGCGGACATCGCTTATTGTCGGTTCGTCCGTTGTCACTATTTCAAGTATAATCGGTATCGTGCTCGGTATGCTTGGTGCCTATTACGGTGGCATCCTTGATGCCTTTATCATGCGGGCCGCCGATACTGTCTTTTCTTTTTCCACCACCCTGCTTGCCGTGCTGCTCCTCGGGGTTTTCGAGAGCAGGGGAATCTTCACTGTGATTCTTGCCATCTGCATTGCCGACTGGGTGAAATACGCCAGGACCATACGGGGAAGTGTGCTCGAAATCAAAGAGTATCCTTATGTTACTGCGGCAAGATCCTCTGGTGCCGGGGATTTTCGTATTCTTTTCAGGCATATCCTGCCCAATGCCCTGCCCCCTATTTTTGTGGTCATGGCCGTGGATATGGCAGTGGTTATCATGCTGGAGGCTACCTTGAGTTTTCTTGGTGTGGGTGTCCCGCTGACTGAGCCCTCTCTCGGCATGATGATTGCCATCGGTAAAAACTATATTTATGCAGGCATGTGGTGGATGGTAGTTTTTCCCGGTGCCACTCTTATCGCCATGGTTGTCGGAATCAATCTCTTTGCAGACTGGCTGCGGGAAGAGTTGAATCCGAAGCTGTAAATCACCCTGCAGGTTGTATCACTATCTGAACTGGCATCCCGGCCCTTCCTGTATTACGGTTACCTGAAAGATATCTGGTTCCCAGTCAAACTTCTATTCTTGCCTCCATTGAACTTTTTGGAAAATTTCAATTGTTTGTTCATGGAAAATTCGGGCGATTGACTGGAGGGGTGCCTGCTGAAAATCAGGCAGGGTTTTGTATGCAACTGTGGGGGGATACCATGAAAATTCATCAAATAAAGATTGTGTTTAAAACAGTTCTGTTCTTTCTCGTGTTACCGGGAGCTGTGAGCAGTTTTGCATTACCGACTTTTGAAATGGCGGCCGGTAATCTTCTCCAGGGTGTTCAGGCTGGAAAGGTCATCGGCTTTGTCGATCTTACAGGGAGTAATGGAGTGGCTTCAAAGCTTGCTGCGGAGATCTTTCAGGAAATGGAACCGATCCTTATCCGGGAAGGTCTTGACAGGCAGCTGGCGTTTATTGAGAGAAAGGATCTGAAATTGATTTTTGATGAATGGGCTCTTGATTCATTCAGTGAGTCGGGGGACGCTGGAGCCCGGACAATTCTTGGAGCTGATTATATCATTACAGGTAAAGCAAAAATAAGCGGGGAATTTGTCCAATGCAGTCTGAAACTGATTCAGCTTGATAATGGCCGGATACTTGCTGCGGCCGAAGGGTACGTGCAGGCCAGACCATACTATTATCAGTGGGAACAGCTGCCGGTTGAACAGAAAAAAGAGAAACGGTTACAGGTCCCCGAGGAAGGTGTGAGCAGTGATGGAAAACTACATTTCTGGACGGATAAAAAACGTTACCTGCCTGGAGATACCATTAAAATATCTTTCAAAGTTTCCGAACCACTCTATGTAAAACTAATTGATGTGACACCTGACGGTAAGGTGACGACAATTTACCCGAACATCTTTCAGCCGGAAGAGCTCTGTTCACCTGGCCGGGTCTACACTGTTCCGCCTGAAAAAGCTCAATTCAAACTCGAGGTTACTCCGCCTGCAGGGATTGACAGAATCAAAGCCCTTGCCGGGCCTCAGCCATTTCCTGACGATCGGGTGCAGATAACCCGCGGAGTTCGTTTCACCAGGGCTATTGTTGAAGCAGCTCCTGTCAGAGCTGCCCTGTCCTTTGAGATTGCGCCTGATTCGTGAACATCAGTCTGAAGTATTCCCGCAGGTGAACATTCCACTTGCATTAATAGGAATAAGTATTATTATTGAGTGGATTCGAGCTGATGTTTCCAGCTTTTGCAGCCGGGCTGCTGCTTTTTTTAATTTGAATATCTTCTGGAGGATATATGAAAAACGTACTGATTGCTTATTCAAGTCGGACCGGAACCACCAAAACAATGGCCAGTTATATTGCAGAAGGATTACGCATGGCGGGCCAGTCCGTAGAAATGAAAAGTATTTCCGCCATTGAGAACGAAAAGGATCTTGAGGGATATGACGGGTTTGTTTTTGGTTGTCCTACCTATCACAAGGATATGACAAATGGTATGAAACAGTTTTTGTTTAAAGCTGAGCAGGCCGGACTTGGTGGAAAAACCGGCGGTGCATTCGGTTCACATACCCATAGTGGCGAGAGTGCACCCATGATTTTTGATACAATGGAACATGTGTTTAAGATGGAAATGATTAACCTGGGTCCCCTCAATCTCACCGAGGCAATGGTGGGGGGAGATGAAGGATGTAAGGCGTGCCAGGACTATGGTCGGGCCCTTGGGGAGCTGTTGGGTTAAATGCTTTTTTGAAACCTGGATCAGAGAATGAAAAAAGCCGTGCAACTGAACTGTTGTACGGCTTTTATTTTTTTAGAACCTGATTACGTACAAAACTCAGCCTGATAAAACAGTCACCTCCCCTAACTGGATGAGTTCTCAAGGTAATCATAAATTTTTAATGGGTCAGGAGTCCGGTAAGGACATTATAAACATCCCGGAGATAGACAATACCGACCACCTTCCCGTCACTGCGTGTTACGGGAAGTCTTCGTACTCTTTCCATGAGCAGGGTATCGGCGCAACGCAGCAGGGTATCCTTGGTAGAAATGACCCTGACATCCTCTGTCATTATTTCACTGACCCTGATGGATTGAACAGCCATTGTTTTTTCATCCCGGATTGATTCCCAGGAAATATTGCCGTGGTGCTCGTCCAGGTACACATGAGACGGAATGATGATTCTTAATATATCAATGGTTGAAACGATTCCCACAAGATTCATGGCCCCGTCAAGTACAACGATCCCGTTGACAGATAACCCGTGACCCCGCTTGGTGGATTTCATGACGCGGATTGCTTCCTGCAGGGACATTTCAGGAGTGAGCCAGCTTTTGATCGGTTCCATGATGTCTTTTACTTTCATAGTGCCTCCGTTTTCCTGTCAGCTTGCGCAGGGATTCCCTGCGATTACAGAATAGTAGTGGTTTAATAACCTTATACCATAGAAAAAGATAGTTAATCAATAAAATTGATACAAGAAATAATTATAATGAATATATGAAAATGGAAACGTGCGGGATTACAGTTTTTCCCGCAGTGTGGTTCTTGAGATTCCGAGAATCCTGGCTGCTTTGGATTTGTTGTTGTTGACCAGGTTCAATACCTTTTTTATATAGTTTTTTTCTATTTCCTTCAGAGGAAGGAGTGTTTCATTTTCATTCCTCCCTTTGTCAGAGATATCGTCGAGATTCATCATGGAGATCCAGTCAGTTTTGCAGAAAATAACTTCCCTTTCAATGAGGTTTTTCAACTCACGGATATTGCCCGGCCATCCGTGGGCCAGCATTTTGCGGGATGCTTCCGGGCTGAATCCCTTGATCTGTTTTTTCAGGTCCCGTTTCAGTTCGTGGAGAAAATAGGTGGCCAGCTGGAGAATATCGTTTCCTCTCTCCCGCAGGGGAGGCAGAGTGATGGGTACAACATTCAGTCTGTAATAGAGATCTTCCCTGAAATGGCCGTTGCTGATTTTCTTTTCAAGTTCTACGTTGGTTGCGGCAATAATGCGGATTTTTACCTGAATATCCTTGAGGCCGCCGACCTTACGGAAAATGGATTCTTCAATGAGCCGCAACAGTTTCGGCTGGAGTTCCAGGGGGAGATTGCCGATTTCATCGAGAAACAGTGTTCCCCCGTTGGCCAGTTCTACCAGGCCCTGTTTTTCAGAGCCGGCATCGGTAAAGGCACCTTTTGAGTGGCCGAAGAGCTCTGATTCGATCAGGCTGGCGGAGAGGGTGCCGCAATCAACCTTGACAAATATATTTCCCGGACCGTTTCCCGTTTCATGAATTGCTCTTGCAACAAGTTCTTTCCCTGTCCCTGTTTCTCCAGTAACCAGCACGGGGGATTCAACATCGGCCGCAAGCCTGATAGCGTCTTTGACGCGTTCCATGACCGGAGAGGATCCTATAATGGAATTGAGACCAAGAGTCTTCTGTTCAAGAAAAACTCTTTTTTCCATTATCCGTGACTGGATAAGGCGGTTGAGGATAGTTTTGAATTCAAGCAGTTCAAATGGCTTGACAATATAATCAACCGCCCCCGCCTTTAAAGCATCAATTGCGGTTCTTGCCTCGTTGATGCCGGTGAGCATGATGATATCTACATCTCCCGCAGCTTCCAGGATGGACGGGATGAGATCGATACCATTTCGGTCCGGCAACCCGATATCAAGGAAGACAAGATCAATGATGGAGGTGTGAAGCAGCTCCAGGGCCTCATGGCCTGTTGGTGCGGTCATTACAGTGTGGCCGAGTTTTTTGACGACCTGTGCCAGGGAAAATCGCAGATCTTCCTGGTCATCGACAATGAGTATAACTCCCATTATATTTCCGCCCGGAAAAAGATGGTGAACGTTGTTCCCTTGCCGGTTTTACTTTCCAGCACTATGGCGGCGTCATTTTCTTTGAGAGTCCGGTATACTATGGACAGACCCAGTCCGGCTCCTGAAGTTTTAGTTGTGAAAAATGGTTCAAAAACCTGTTCGGCAACCTCCGGTGGCATACCCGAACCATTGTCCCGGAAATGAACAACCACTCGATGGTCGTCCACCAGGAGGCCCGGATAATTCTTTTTATAGAGGTGGAGTTTATCGAAAGAGAGGCGTTCCGCCGTCAACGTGATTTCGCCCTGTTCCATGATGGCGTCAATAGCATTGAGAAAAAGATTGAGAAAGACCTGTTGGACCTGATGGGGATCGGCAATGACGGGAGGAAGGTCATGGCCGATATTGCTGCTGAAATAGATCTGTTTTTTTGTCAGTCGGTTATTGATGAGAGGCAGGGTTTCAGCAATAATGGTCATCAATGAGACAGGGCGTTTATTAGGGACAACAGGCCGCGCGTAGGAAAAGAAGTCAGTCAGCAGTTCATTGAGCCGGTCCACCTGTCTGATAATGCGTTGAGAGCATTCAAGTTGTTCACTGTTATCTTTTGCCTCTTCTTCGATTGACTGTGCCATTATCTTGATTCCCGCCAGGGGATTTCGCACTTCATGGGCCACTGCCGAGGCAATTTCCGCGACTGTTGACAGCCGGTTCATTTTTGCCATTTCCTTTCTGATGTATTTAAGTTCCGAGATATCGGAAAGGGAAATGATCACTCCGACCGTTCTTCCGGTGGCGTCCTCTCTGGCAACATTAGAGTAGCGAAGAATTCTTTCCTCTCCTCCAGGCCCGGAAAAGGAGAGTTCTTTTTTCTGCTGTTCCCGGCCGGAATCATTTATGGTGAGAAGTTTTTGCGCGGCTTTACGGTCAATAATTGAGAAAAGGTTCCGGCCTTCCAGGGGGGTAGGACTGGAATGGAAAATAGATTTGGCCACCGAATTGCTTTTTCTGATGGTTCCGTCAAGATCGGCAACTATCAGGCCATGATTCAATCCCTGGATAATGGATTCGGAAAATTTTTTTTCTTCCCTCAGGCTGACTATTGATTTTCTCAAGTCATTCACCAGGTCTATAAGTTGCTGGTCCTGGAGGTGATTTTCAAAAATACCTGCGAGTATTGACCCGATTATTTCAAGGAGCTGCTCAATATTTTTTGAATAGCTGTGGTTTTCCTTCACGTAGACAGTCAGTAATCCGTAGAACTGTCCATCGCTGGTTATGGGAATGATGTAATTCCCGAAGAACGGGATCGTCCCTTCTTTTTCAGCAAAAAGGGGTGGAGACGTACTGAAGAAGGTCGTTACACGGGTCTGGGCAGTGGAGCCACAATGACAGATACCAGGCTGGACACTGGTACAGAGAGGAGTGGTTTTTTCACAAACGTGGGTGGAAACTTCACGGACGAGCAGGTTGGAGTCTTTTTCAGTGAAAAAAATGCCGATATGGGGGCCGAGCTGCAGGGAATCGGTGGAAAGCAGTCTGTTGATGATCTGATCGATTTTATTCCTGAGGAGCAGAGGGCCAAAAGCAATCTTGAGGATGTCATTGATGATTTGCTGGTGCTGTCCCCGGTTGACAGGTACACCAATGTCGTCGTTTCCCAGGGTGGTTTTCATCTCCATAACGCTCTCTTCGGGATATAGCGGGATGTCGCAGGGGCGTGCAGCAGGCACGTCAGCAGGATTTCGTGCATATTACAGCGATCTTAAATGAAAAATCAAGAAAATCATTTTCTCAATCAGGTTTCATTCTGATAATTCCTGTGCAGGTTCAGGAATGGCTATACGGACCCTGATGGGTTCCCGGATACCAATATGTTTTACAAAATTGCTCAGTCCCTGGATGACGGGCCAGGTTATTTCCTGTCCCTTGGGAATAATAAGTGTCCCGTTTTTTGCAAAGACATCGTCTTCAGCAACCATGCCGGGAATTATGTCGTGGAATTTCACACTGATTATTTTTGTTTTTTCAGTCTGCACCTTCATGGTTGCCAGGAATTTCAGCACGTTCGGATTATATACGCCTGATTTCTTCTTCAACCTGGTCAGTGCTTCCCTGGGATGTATGCCCTGGTGCAGGAGGAGATCATGGTCTATTACCGCTTTCAGGATCTGGGCTCCGGTCTGTACTTCTTCCGGCAGTTCCGCAAGTTCTCCGGACTCGTATTCATCATATCGTCTGAGCTGATTCCTGACCATGAGTGCAACTTTTTCAAGCCGCGGAATATGGCTGAGAAGATCGGCCCCCGTGACAGGATGGCGGGTGAACGTTTCGAGTTCGTCTTCTGTCAGGTCTACTCCGGCATTGAGTTTCTGCAGGATTTCCACGGGCAGGGTAATACAGCCGATTCCGGACATCAGGGCTGCTATTTCATATTGCCAGGGATGGGGGAGATCCATTTTTTCAGCAATATTGTTGACCGTCATTTTAATTCTATATCCACTGCTGAAAGCCGCGGAATTGGCAATGCTGAGGAGTTCACTCAACACCTTGATGCTGCCTTTCAGGGTTTCATTCAGAAGTTGCTGTTCCGCGATGATAAGTCTGTACTGGCGAAGAGCCAGGGCAAGGGAACTCACCAGGACGGACATGGAGCAGGGTTTTGTCAGGAATCGGAAAATCTGGCCTGTGTTTACCGCCTCAACAGCTGTTTCCTGGTCTGCGTTTCCCGTAAGCATGA
>NZ_JBPLBA010000143.1:0-4624 GCF_054039375.1 Desulfomarina sp.
TTTCATCATTCTCCCGCCTTTCTGATACCGCTCTTTTTCATCTTGTAACGCAATACACGCTCACTGATCCCCAGGCTCTCGGCCGCCTTTGTCTGCACCCATCCATGTTTTTCCAGGGCCTGCACCAGCATTTCTCTTTCAACGGCTGCCAGCCGCTCGGCCAGCAGGCCGTCAACAGAACTGCTGTTACGGATCTCTGCCGGGAGGTCCATCAGGGTAATCCGGTTACCGCGAACCAGGGTAACCAGCCGCTGCACCAGGTGTTCCAGTTCCCTGACATTACCGGGAAAAGGGTATTTCACCAGTTGAGTCAATGCCTCCTGTTCAAACACGATACCGTTTACACCATATTCCTCCAGGAAAAAATCTATCAGTTCGACTATATCCTCACGCCGTTCACGTAGAGGCGGAATAACCAGTTCAAAAATGTTAAGACGGAAATAGAGATCTTCCCTGAACCGCCCCTCCACAATCATCTGTTTTAAATCCCTGTTGGTGGCGGCCAGGACCCTGGTATCTGCTTCGATTTCTTTTTCACTGCCCACCCTGCAGATCTTCTTTTCCTGAAGAGTTCTGAGAAGTTTTGCCTGAAGCTGCAAAGGCAACTCCCCCACCTCATCCAGAAAAATCGTTCCCCCTTCTGCCATTTCAAAACGGCCGCGCCGCCTGGCTACGGCTCCGGTGAATGCTCCTTTTTCATGACCAAACAGCTCGGATTCAAAAAGATTTTCCGGCATTGCAGCACAATTGACTTCAACAAATGGACCATCCTTCCTGGAGCTCATCATATGAATCAACTTTGCCACCAGTTCCTTTCCCGTTCCAGTCTCCCCCCGTATCAACGCTCCCCACCTTGTCGGTGCCACCCGGTAAACAAGGGAAAGCAGTTCCCGCATGGCCTCGCTTGAACCGACAATATTCAAAGGCAGGTTATATTTTTCTATGGATTCACGGACCTTATCCGCTTCTCTTCCGATATTGAAACCCTGCTCAATTTTCCTGATCTTCTCCAGCAGTTCCTCCAGGTCAACCGGTTTTTCCAGAAAATCCTCCGCACCCAGCCGCATCACCTTCACGGCGGTCTGCACGTTTCCGTAGGCGGTAATCATGATGGCACGCACAAGGGGTGAAACAGCGCGCATTTTTTCCAGAACAACATCCCCGTTCATATCATCCATACGATGGTCAAGCAGGACAAGCTGCACAGGGGCCGTCTCAAAAATCCGCATGGCCTCACCCCCGCTGCCGGCGGTTACGGTCCGGTACCCCTGTTTTTCCAGAAAGCCCCGGAGTATATCCCGCTGCATCTTTTCATCGTCAACAATCAGTATCAACATCCTCTTTCTCCCCTGTCCCGCTCTTCAACTCAGCAGAAGGCAACTGAACTACAAAACAGATCTCACTGCGATCAAAATCAATGTTCCAGTCCAGTTTTCCGCCATGCGCCTCAATAATTTTTTTACTGATCACCAGGCCAAGACCGGTACCTTTACTCTTACTTGTGAAATACGGCTCAAAAAGAAGCGAGCTCTCTTTGCGCGTCAGGCAAAATCCCCCGTTGCTCAACTCGAGACGACAGTGCTTCCCGGTGCGTAATCCCCGGATATTGATATATCCTCCATGCTGTTGCGCCTCTATGCTGTTTTTCAGCAGATTTTCAAAAAGCTCCCCCAGAAGCGCCCGGTCTCCTGCAACAGTGAAACCACCATCAAACGAGCAGGAGACCTTGATCCCCCGTTCTTCACACTGGGGCCTGTACAGGAGCAGGAGTCTCTCCACCAGCCTGGCCAGATCAACCGGAACAGTCGTAACCTCAAAAGAATGGACATACTGACGCAAACGAGAGATTATCGCATCAGTCCTGTTTAGCGCCTCCCTCATGCCAACAATCAACTCGCGATGTTCCCGATCAAGCGGTGCTGATTCCAACTGCAGTCTCTGCAGTCCCATGCCAATCGCGTTAAGCGGATTGCGCAGTTCATGGGTGATGGTGGCTGCGGCCCGCCCCAGCGCTGCGTCCTCATGCTGCCGTGCCAGTTCCCTCTCAAATCTTCTCGCCTGTCGTATTCGCTCACGCTGCAACCTGTAAAGCCACCATGAGGAAACGGCACCAAAAAATACAAGAATTGTGATAAAGATAAAAAATTCCTTCTTCATCTGATGGATACGCCTGGTAAAGCGGTCTGCCTTCAGGGCAATGACTACCCGTTGCCCTTCAATGGGAATCACAGTTTCCAGCACCCCTTCTATCTCTTCCACCGACGGTTCGTTTCCTGCAGTCTCTCCACCTTCAGGGGGCGATTCCAGGCGAACATAGGCAATATCATGGAAGTTGTTAAGCATCATCAGCAACCGCTCGACGGATATCCGTTCGAGGATCGTGTCAATCTTCCTGGAAGAGATCCCCACCAGTACACAATTTCCATTCTCCGGGTCACCCTTCTGTCCGGAATAGAAATAGGTGAAGAGATAAAGATCATTCTCTTTCAGCCGTACAAGACCGGGCGTCTCTCCACACGTTCTCGCAGCCAGCCAGCCGATCGGACCACTGACGCTCTCATCGGCAGATCTATGAATTATTTTCACCCCTGCCAGACCGGATTCAGTGGAGAAGGCTGTCAATTCAGCACTCGTGAACGGTTCAGTGGATTCCAGAAAGGCTAGAAATCTTGCACTGTTTTTCAACGAACTGGCAACTGTTTCTTCAAGCCCTTTTCCGGCAAGGAGAGTATTACGAATATTCAGGGCAACAATGGCCGCCAGCGCCCTGGAATGTTCACGGGAATGGCTGCGAAATTCCCGGGCAGCCTGACCCGTCTGCCAGAAAAAATAACTGCCGGTAAAAAGAATTATGGCGGCAAAGGCCAACATATTTAGTCGCCAGCCTGGAGCTTTCTTCATCTGCGTCCACCTCCACCGCCACCGTGGCCGCCGCCTTCACCTCCACCTCCACGACCTCCACCCACACCACCATGGCTTCTGCCTCCACTGCCCCGTCCAGCCCCCTCTTTCTCTTCACCAGACAGAATCCAGTTGCTCCACCAGCTCTTTTTCTCAACCCTGTTTCTGCGATGTTTCTGCAGACGGGAGCGGACCCCCGTTGGATCATCACAGGCTCCTCCACGACACCCCCTGATATCCGTTGCCACAAAAAAAGGCGGCTCTCCCGCCACCTTCACCCCCCACAGGCGAACAGTGTTACCGAGGGAAACACAGGGGGGCAGTAAAATACCAGATTCATTCACGGGCAGATTGTTATTTTCTGCAATTCGAACGAGAACCGGTTTCTTTCCCGCCAGGTCCCCAAACAGTTTTGTGCCATGCCGGACTTCAACGGTCAATTCTCTCCTGTCGCGATCAACCCACAGGACCTTTCCCGAAAAAAAATCCTGACACACCCCCGTCCTTGTCCATAAAACAGCACAGGCAAGAACAAGAACAGCAGAGAGGCGACTTGTCAGGTTCATGAAAATCCTATTGGATCAGAGTGTGAATGGCTTCAAAAATCGCCATGGGCTCTTTATCGTTTACAGCTCCAATCTGCCTGACGGTCATCGAACCATCGCTTTTAATCCCCTTCCCCTTCAGACCGTTGACCAGAGCAGCAAGATCAAGCTTATATTTTCCACAGATTTCTTCAAGGGTCATATTGCCGAAACCGGGCATGGGCGAGTCAGGAAAACGGCTCTCCATACCTTTCATATCCTTTCTCTCCGCTGGTTTTATCAGGGCATAAATATCACGGGGTGTCAGATTATTATCCGCGGCCATATCCGCCAGGGTTTCAGAGACACCGGTGAAGACAATTTTATTTTTTTTCAACAGTGCAACTGCCCGCTCCAGGTTGATATCCTGCTTTTTCGCAAAGAGCTTCAGAGAAGAAAGCTCCGCATGGCCATAGGGGGGTTCACCATATTTCCGGGCGGCAGTATCTTTGAATGATTCTCCAAACTGAATTACACTGCTCATGGGTGGAATTTCAAAATAGGTTCCTGTGCCCACAATCAATGACAAAAGGAACGCTGTGCAGAAAGCCGGAGTGATAACCGTCACTTTCCTTGCACGGTTTCTCATATAAGCCACAATCGGTCGCCAGTTGTAATAGATATGCAGCATCCCGGCCAGAAGAAAGAGAAAGCCGAAATTGATATGCAGATCACCCCACTGACTCTTGCTCAACCCCCACAGTCGCCAGTCCGCCCAGTACGCAACCCGTCCCTGGGGAACAATATAGAGAATAATCGATGTCACGAGTAAAAAGAAAAACGAGAGAAAAAGCGTCATGGAAGTTATTTTTCTTGCATTCATAGTCTGTTTATAAAAAAATTATTTCACCCGGATGGTGAATGGATTCGATGTAACTGCTCACAGGGGCAACAACTCAATATATTTTCTTCTAAATAACAAAAGTTATTTTTAAATTTGACCCGGCAATGCCCTGGTGGAACGCTGATTACATACAAAACTCAGCCTGATATTTGTAGACTTGTGGATGTGCCTGCTTTGTCAGGCGTATTTCAAAAATCACATTGTACTGGTTTGAAAATAATCTGGACCGACACTTTTTCATTTGAATTCCTTATCAATTGAGATTTCCAGTGATTTTTGACCGTAGGCTAGCCTG
>NZ_JBPLBA010000144.1:0-7614 GCF_054039375.1 Desulfomarina sp.
AGAAAAATGGTTCACCACGTCGAACTTGTCTTGACAAAGCCTTCTCATGGAAGCGTAGACTCCGAGGAACAGTGAAAATAGCCGAACAGCTTGCCTGTTCAGCGAAAAACACAGCATATTAGTCATAAGTGAGCATTTTTCTTTTCGCTGTGACGCAGAAATCGGGCGAGATAGCGAGCCTGCGAGACTCCAATGGAAATTTTTCAAGGTAGCCTATAGAACGTGAAAAGACCCTCAAATCATATGACAGCCCTGACCCCGGGACAATAATGAAAATACAACTCATCCACCTTGCCTGCCTGCTGCTCTTACTGGTTGGTTTTTTACCCCTGTTTGCCCATGGAGCAGACAGGGCCATGAAACGTACAAACGGAACCACTGGGCGCTGTGCTCTTGTGATCGGAAATGCTCATTATCCTGAATCGCCGCTGAAGAATCCTGCCCATGATGCAGAAGACATGGCCGACAGGCTCGAAGAGCTTGGATTTGAGGTCATTTTAGCAAAAAACGCCAGCAAACGGGCAATGAAAAAAGCCATTAACACCTTTGCTAACAAGCTGAAACGATCTGAGATCGGTCTGTTTTATTATGCCGGGCACGGGATCCAACTGGATGGCCGTAACTTCCTCATCCCCGTGGATGCCGAGGTGGCAAGTGAATCTGATATCGAGTTTGAGGCCGTCCATGCCGGACGGATCATCGGCAAGATGCGGGAGGCGGGCAATACACTCAATATCGTTATCCTCGATGCCTGCCGCAACAACCCCTTTCACCGTAGTTTTCGCAGCAGTTCAAGCGGCCTGGCAAAAATGGATGCCCCGGCCGGCACCATCATAGCCTATGCCACTTCTCCCGGCTCCACGGCTGCCGACGGCAATGGCCGCAATGGTCTGTATACCGAGTCTCTGCTCCAAAGTTTTGCCACGCCGGGGCTGACAGTGCAGCAGGCGTTTAACCGGGCCGGGATAAGGGTTATGGAAAAAAGTGGTCAAAAACAGATCCCCTGGATGTCGTCTACCCCGATTCCACCCTTTTACCTTGCCGGTACCAGCCCTTCCCCGGTTCTCCTGCCACCGGGAGCAGATGATATCATCGATTATGACCAGCGGATTGCTCAACGGACTGCAGCCCGTAAAAAATGGCAGGACTGGCAGAAAAAAATGGAGCAGAATTATGCCAAGGTCAAGGGATATGACGGCAACGCCGACTTGATCCCGCAGGAAAAGAAGGATGCCTGGCAAAAGTTTATCCAACTCTACCAGGCCAATAATCCAGATACCGGCCAGGATGAACAATACCGTAAATATGCCGAACAACGGATCGCCCATTGGAAAAAGCAGGAGAATAAAAAGAAAAAGGTGGTGACCAGACCGACTCCACAGACTTCCCAGCCATCAGCTGGTAGCGTTTCCAGGCCCTTGTCAACTCATAAGGAATTTATAACCATCGGAACTGGTGGACTGAGAGGTCTTTATTATCCTACAGGCGGTACTATATGCCGATTGGTTAACAAGACCAGGAAAAAGCATGGTATCAGATGTTCTGTTGAGAGCACGGGTGGTTCTGTTGATAACCTGGCCACAATTGCTGCGGGTAAGCTTGATCTGGGCATTGCCCGCTCTGACTGGCAATACCATGCGTATCACGGTACATCTACTTTTTCCGGCAAAGGGAATAAAAACCTGCGGGCAATCCTCTCTATATATCCAGAGCCATTGACAGTTATTGCCCGCGCCGATTCTGGTATCAAAAATTTTCAGGATCTGAAAGGAAAAAGAGTTAATATTGGTAATCCCGGTTCCGGACAACGCAAAACAATGAACGTTTTGATGAGTGCCTTTGGATGGACCAAAAAAGATTTTAAACTGGCTAGCGAACTGAAATTTTCAGAACAGCCCAAGGCTCTTTGTGAAAATAAGCTTGATGCCATCATTTTTACCGTTGCTCATCCAAGTGGATCAACTCAAAAAGTCTCTACAACCTGCGATACAGTTCTCGTTAATGTGACTGGTCCTGAAGTTGAAAAGCTCATTGAAGTCAACGATTATTATGCCGCAGCAACCATCCCTGGCGGAATGTATCGTGGCTCTCCACATGATACAACTACATTTGGTTTAAATACTACCATGGTATCTGATGCACGAGTTTCTGAAGACCTTGTGTACAATGTAGTAAAGGCTCTTTTTGACAACTTTTCTACTTTCAAAAGATTACACCCTGCATTTGCCAATCTGAAGAAAGAAAACATGATCAAAAATGCACTTTCTGCTCCTCTGCACAGGGGGGCTCTCAAATATTACAAAGAAGCAGGTCTTATAAAATAACTTTTTTATTGTAAAGAAGCTTAAATAACACACTTAACACAGCAAGTAGCATCAATTTTATTCCAGAAAACGAAACGCCTAACGGAAAAGGTAGGAGAAACAGGACAAAGCACTCATTTTTTGTCCCTAAACCAATTAGTTCGAATAACAAAAAAACTACAATGAATTCGAGATCATGTATGAAAAAAGCATCATTTTCCCCTCTGATCATTACACTACTGTCCTTGTTTATAGCCTCTGCGGTTCATTTGTGGTTTCCGTCCAACGGCATAGCAACCAGTCGCTCAATCAAGCGGGTCCGCATTCATGATGCCTCGGGCAAACAAGTGGCCCTGTATGAAAAAAGCTATGCCTTGTTGATTGGTGCCTCGGGCTACACTAACGGCTGGCCATCTCTGCCAGGGGTCAAAAAAGATATGAAGGCAATAAAAAAATCGCTTGTAAGACAAGGGTTTGTTGTTCAAGTTGTCAATAATCCCACTGGTAAAACCTTGCGTAACACCCTTAAACAGTTTGCCCGTAAGTATGGACGGAGCCCCGAGAACCGTCTCCTTATCTATTTTGCCGGTCATGGCCACACCCTGACCCTGCCTTATGGCGGGGAAATGGGCTATATTGTGCCGGTTGATTCCCCAAATCCAGAAAAAAATCTGGACGGTTTTCTGGACACCGCCCTTGATATGCAAGAGATGTCTGTTCTGGCCCGACGGATTCTGGCAAATCACGTCCTGTTTCTCTTTGATTCCTGTTTTTCCGGTTCGATCTTTGCGCTGACCCGGGCAACCCCAAAATCCATTTCCTATAAAACTTCCAGACCAGTTCGTCAGTTTATTACCTCTGGTTCCGCCGAAGAAGAAGTCCCGGATAATTCCATCTTCCGCCGACAACTCGTTGCTGCATTAAACGGTGAAGCTGACGGCAATCAAGACGGTTATGTTACCGGCAATGAGCTAGGCATATTTCTCCAGGACAAGGTGATTAACTATTCCAACGAGGCTCAGCATCCGCAATATGGCAAGCTACGTGACCCCAAATTAGACAAGGGTGATTTTGTCTTTGTGGTCAATGTGGAATCATCATCCCAGCCGGCTGAAGCAGTGGTTCTACCCCCTGAGGCTGTCGATATAGGTGACTATACCCCGCGAATTGCCAAACGGGCTGCAGCCCGTAAAAAATGGCAGAACTGGCAGAAAAAAATGGAGCAGAATTATAACAGGCTCAAGGGGTATGACCACAACGTAGACTTGAGTCCCCTGGAAAAACAGGCAGCCTGGAAAGAGTTTACACTCAGCTACCAGGCCAATAATCCAGACACCATCCAGGATGAACAATATCGAGAATATGCCGAAAGACGGATTGCACATTGGAAAAAGCAGGAGAATAAAAAGAAAAATCTTACCGACCCGACCACGGGCATGGAATTTGTGTATGTGCCGGGCGGCTGTTTTCAAATGGGACAAACAGCTGAGGATAAACGCCAGATTATTACTGAAAAAGGCAAAAAAAGTATAAAAATTTTTACAGAAATGAACTTCCACGTCATGAAGTATGTTTGGATGGTTTCTGGATAGGGAAATACGAGGTCACCAACCGACAGTTCAGACAATACCATTCCTTACATAATTCTGGAGATTACAAAAAAAAAGAACTGAACAACGATAATCAACCTGTGGTAAATGTAAGCTGGAATGATGCAGTTGCCTATGCAAAATGGCTTTCCGTCACGAGTGGGAATAAAATAACCTTACCCACAGAGGCCCAATGGGAGTATGCAGCTCGTGGTAAAACCAGCACAGTGCGTTTCTGGGGGGATGGCGACGTTACCACCTGCAGGTATGCAAATGTAGCAGACCAAACGGCAAAAACAAACTGGTCACATTGGAGGGTTCACGATTGTAGTGACGGTTATGCAGTAACCGCACCTGTGGGTAGTTTCAAACCCAACCGATACGGTCTGCATGATATGCTTGGTAATGTCTGGGAATGGTGTTCGGATTGGTATGGAAAAAATTATTATTCCTCCAGTCCCCGCAAAAATCCACAAGGACCTTCATCTGGTACGATTCGCATTTTTCGAGGGGGTAGCTGGGGCTTTAATCCGAGAGATATTCGAGCAGCTTCCCGGAGCATGAGCGAACCCGGTTTTATGTTCATCAACCTGGGCTTCAGGCTTGTGCTAGCCAAAGGTAGCAGATAACAGAAAAAACCGTCCGGACGAAAAAAGTATAGTACTCATTTTTCAATTGGAAGATCTAATATGTCTCAACAACACAAAACATTCAGTGACTTACCCATGAATTGCTGTGAAAAAAACAAGCAAATTTAACGGGGCTTTGTAGGAGCCCTGACCCCAGGGCGATAGATTGATGAATACCGAAAAGAATCGCCCCGGGGGCGGGGCTCCTACGGGCACGTGGAGGGCTGCATGACCCCGGGTTCAATTTCACCGGTAACTGTAGGAGCCCTGACCTCAGGGCGATAGAGGGATCAACACCGTAAAGAATCGCCCCGGGGGCGGGGCTCCTACGGCACATGGCGGTTTGCAAGGCCTTACCGGTAAAGGTGTCCGCTCCGGCGGGCGAAGAATCAACGCTCTTTCTTTAAAAAAAACGAACAATGCGAAACTTTCAAAACACCCTGTTTACTGTCTGTTGTATTTTTTTTCTGTCTTTATTGCTCGCCACATCCATCCCGGCTAAAACTCGCAACATGCGAAGGCTGGTGGTAAAAGACAGCAATGGAAAAAACGTATCCTCCTTTGAAGGCAGCTACGCACTTGTCATCGGGGTCAGCAACTACACCAATGGCTGGCCGGGTTTACCCGGGGTTAAAAAAGATATTCGTCTGGTTCGTGAAGCTCTGGAAAAAAAAGGATTTCAGGTAACCGTACTAAAAAATCCGGATGGCGCTTCCCTGGAAGATGGCTTTGAAAAGTTTATCGAACAATACGGAAGCAAAGAAGATAACCGTCTCCTTATCTATTTTGCGGGCCATGGCCATACGGTAACGCCAAAATACCAGGGTGAACCGCTTGGCTATATTGTGCCTGCCGATGCCCCTGATCCCCATGATGATCTTCGGCGTTTTCGCAGGGTGGCCATGTCCATGCAGCGGATTGAGGAATATTCCCTCAATATTGACGCACGGCATGTCCTGTTTTTATTTGATTCCTGTTTTTCAGGCTCCCTTTTTGCCATGTCCCGTGCCATCCCCCAGCATATCAGCTACAAAACCGGAAAACCGGTACGCCAATATATAACATCGGGCAATGCCGATGAAACAGTATCGGATGAATCACTGTTTCGGGCACAGTTTATCGAGGCCCTTAACGGAGAGGGCGATGTCAATGGTGACGGGTATGTTACCGGAAGTGAGCTTGGCGAGTTTTTGCAGCAAAGTGTTGTCAATTATTCAAAAGGATCACAACATCCTCAATATGGCAAGATCAGGCACCGTTTTCTGGATAAAGGGGATTTTGTCTTTCTGGCCGGTGGTTTCATGCTGGTTGAGCAACCGGCACATGCAGCAACAGGAACTCTGAAAGTCGCCACCAGACCAACCGGAGCCGAGATAGCAATAGATGGAGTGTTTGAAGGAGTGGCACCATTACAAGTGGAAGATCTCAAACCAGGTGTACTGACCGTAAGCGGTGAAAAGGCAGGTTATAGCTCTGTCAGTAAAAAATTGCGTATTCGCAAAGGACGAACCTCATCGTTGACCCTGATTCTTGACAAAATCTCTGTTCGGGGCAGCCTCACAATTAACCCCACCCCCTCAGATGCCACAGTCAGGATTTTGAATATCTCCCCGCGCTATCAGCCGGGCATGGAACTTGATGCCGGGAACTATACAGTGGAACTGTCCCGTACAGGGTATATAAGCCAGACCCATATGGTTGAGTTGGCTGCAGGGGAAGATGCTGTTCTTTCTTTTCACCTGAAAAAGGTCGGTTCTTCGCAGGGTAACAATTACACCGACCCGACCACGGGTATGAAGTTTGTGTATGTGAAGGGCGGCTGTTTTGATATGGGCGATACCTTTGGTGATGGCGATAATGATGAAAAACCGGTGCATGAGATCTGCGTGGATGGATTTTATATGGGAAAATTCGAGGTCACCCAGGGTCAGTGGCGCAAAATTATGGGGAACAATCCATCCTTTTTCAAGAAAGGAGATTTTTATCCTGTGGAAGACGTTTCCTGGAACGACACCCAAAAATACATCAAAAGACTGAACAGCAGGAGCGGAAAAAAGTATCGCCTGCCCACGGAGGCCGAATGGGAATATGCTGCCAGAAGTGGGGGAAAGAAGGAGAAGTATTCCGGTGTCAATCATGTTGATGCGGTGGCCTGGTATACTTATAATTCAGGAAATAGCACCCATTTTGTTGGCAGGAAAAAGCAGAACGGCCTTGGTCTTTATGATATGTCCGGGAATGTCTGGGAGTGGTGCTCGGACAGGTATGGGGAAAATTATTATACTTCCAGTTCACGTAACAATCCCCGGGGTGCAGCATCAGGTTCGAACCGTGTGTTTCGCGGCGGCAGCTGGGCCTCTGACCAGAGGACCGTGCGTTCAGCGTGCCGGTTCAATTATACTCCGGGGAACTCAAACAATGCGCTCGGCTTCCGGCTTGTCTTTCCTCAGGGCAACAAGTAAACAGGCAAGTCAGGCAGGAGCAGTGGGGAGAAAAGTTTCAGATCGTCCTGAGGGACGAAGCAGACGATCTGGGACTTTTCTTTCCACTGCGTCAGGAACAGGCAACTGGTGTTTTTATGGTTAGGGCGAAGCCCTCGATTTTTTTTTTGCATATTGCACATTCGGCCAGAGGACTTGCCTCCTGCAATCCAGCCCCGGCAAAATCCCGAACACTACTGTAGGAGCCCCGCCCCCTGGGCGAACAACACTACCCAACATGGAAAAATGACAGATATTGCAAGCAACCAGGCAACATCACCCAACATCCCCCGTATTGGTGGCAACGCCACGGGCAGCTGCAAACCCTTATCGCTCAGAGGGCTGAGCTCATACAATACCAGGCACGGAATTGAACCCCGGCTCGTAGGAGTCCACCCCAGTGGGCGAATAATTGGCAGAATCAAAAAGAAATCGCCTACTGGGGTGGGCTCCTACAGGTACAAACAACTATTTGCCGAATTCTACCTGTAGGAGCTCAGCCCTCTGAGCGATAAGGTGTTGGCAGAATACGAAGAAATCGCCCACAGGGGTGGGCTCATACACCTGTTAAGCATCTGCAAACCGCCTGCACCATTTACCGCCGGCAGCATTG
>NZ_JBPLBA010000145.1:0-8315 GCF_054039375.1 Desulfomarina sp.
ATTTTATTACCTCTGAACTGTAATTGCTCACAGGTGCCGCAGATTTTTGCAGGCTCTTTTGTTTGCTATAGCCTACCTATGCGGACAAAAGAGACCGTGAAAAGCTGGGGTACCTGTGAGCAATTACTGCCAAATATTGAATTGGAAGGGAGAAGAACATGCGATTGTTAAAGGTGCTGATGGTGGCAATGATGGCTTTCGGGCTTGGTGCTGCCACGGTTTCAGCAAAGGATATGAAGGTCGGGTTTGTCTATGTCTCGCCCATCGGAGATGCTGGTTATTCCTATGCCCATGACCAGGGAAGAAAGGCCGTTGAGGCCATGGACGGTGTGACGACTTCCTATGTGGAGTCAGTCAAGGAAGGCCCCGATTCGGAACGGGTCATTCTCAATATGGCCCGCAAGGGATATGATGTGATTTTTGCCACCAGTTTCGGTTTTATGGATCCCATGCTGAAGGTTGCCAAAAAGTTTCCGAAAATTGCATTCCTGCATTGTTCCGGGTTCAAGACTGCAAAAAACATGGGAAATTATTTTGGCCGTATGTACCAGGCACGTTACCTGTCGGGGATGGTTGCCGGAGCCATGACCAGATCCAATGTTCTCGGTTATGTGGCTGCCTTTCCTATTCCTGAGGTTATCCGCGGGATCAACGCCTTCACTCTTGGTGCCCAGTCCGTCAATCCCGACGTGACCGTAAGGGTTGTCTGGACCAAGACCTGGTATGATCCGGCAACGGAAAAAGAGGCTGCCAAATCCCTTCTTGACGTGGGCGCTGATGTCATTGCCCAGCATCAGGATTCACCCGGCCCCCAGGAAGCCGCCCAGGAAAAGGGGGTTTATTCAATCGGTTATAACTCTGATATGTCAGCTTTTGCTCCCAAATCACATCTCACAGCCCCGGTCTGGAACTGGGGCCCATACTACACCAAGGTGGTTGACGAGGTACGAAAGGGAACCTGGAAGGCAGGCTCTGACTGGCCCGGCCTGAAAGAGGGCATTGTCGGTCTTGCGCCTTTCGGCCCGATGGTTCCGAAAGATATTCAGGAGAAAGTTAATAAGAAGAAGGGCGAAATTGCAGCGGGCCAGAAAGTATTTGTCGGTCCGGTGAAAGATCAGCAGGGAAATGTGAAAATTGCTGATGGTGTTGCCGCGACGGATGGTGAACTCCTCGGGATGACCTGGTTTGTGAAAGGTGTAGTGGGAACAACCCAGTAATCTGAAGCATGCAATATTTTCGTATTGTAAAAAGACAGGAGCCCCTCGGTACAGGCGGCTCCTGTCTTGTTTTACTGGCTGCGATAACCCTTTCTCTTCTGTTCAGTGGCCTTTTGCTGTTTTTGCGGGGGACACCGCCTTTTGAAGGGATCCTGACCCTGTTTACCGGAGCTTTCGGTTCCCGCTGGGCTCTTGAAGACAGCCTGCTCAAGGCCATTCCGCTCTTTCTCTGCAGCCTTGGGGTTGCCGTTGCCTTTCGTCTCCAGATCTGGAATATCGGGGCGGAGGGCCAGTTTGCCCTGGGGGCCATTGGTGCGACCTGGGTCGCCCTCAGTTTTCCCGGCTGGCCCCGCTTTGTACTGCTTCCGGCCATGACAGGGGCAGCCATAGCGGCAGGCGGGATCTGGGGGTTTATTCCCGCTTTTCTGCGTCAGCGTCTGAAGACAAACGAGATCATTGTCAGCCTGATGATGAACTATATCGCCATTCTTCTCCTGGAATATCTTGTATATGGTGTATGGAAAGACCCCACCAGTTTCGGCTTTCCCATGACGCCCTCATTTTCTGAAGCAGCGATTGTGGGAAAGATCGGTTCCACTTCCATAAACTGGGGACTTGGTCATTGTTTTGTTCTCGGCGTGCTTGTCTGGGGATTTTTCAAATATACGAGGACCGGGTTTGAGCTGAAGGCCTGCGGGGATAATGTCAGGGCGGCCCAATATGCCCGCATGCCCTATGACCGCCTTGTTTTTCTGGTGATGTTTATCAGTGGAGCTCTGGCAGGCTGGGCCGGGTTTGTCGAAGCGTCGGCCACGGTGAACAGGCTCCAGCCGAGTATTATGGTGGGGTACGGTTATACGGCAATCGTTGTGGCCTGGCTGGCCCGCCTGAATCCGCTCAGTATCGGTATCGCCTCTTTTCTTCTCGCGGGACTCCGGGTAGGGGGGGAAAGCCTGCAGCTTGATCTCCAGGTACCGGCGTCTTTTGGCGGAATTATCGAAGGACTTATTCTGCTCACTGTTCTTGCCGGTGGTCTGTTCACCCATTATCGCATAGTTTATCGGAGGAACTGATGGAAATCGCTATCATCATTCCTCTTCTTGCCGCCGCGGTCCAGTCGGGAACACCGATTCTGTATGCCACCCTGGGCGAAATTCTCACGGAGAAATCCGGGGTCCTCAACCTGGGGGTTGAGGGAGCAATGATCGTCGGGGCACTTGCGGGATTTATTGTCTCCAGGTCTACCGGAAGCCCCATGCTCGGCCTTGCGGCCGCGGGATGTGCAGGAATGTTTCTCACAGCTTTTCATGGTGTTGTCTGCCTCTGGTTTCAGGGGAATCAGGTTGTTTCCGGACTGGCTCTCACCATTCTTGGTACCGGTCTCGCCAATTATATAGGCACTTCCTATGTGGGGCTTTCCGCGCCGGGTTTCGCGCCCTTTAAACTGCCGCTGTTTTCTGCTGTTCCAGTCCTGGGGCCGATTTTTTTCAACCATGATATCCTTGTCTATCTCAGTTACCTGGTTCCTCCCGCACTCTGGTTCTTTTTTTCCGGTACCCGCTTCGGCCTGGGACTGCGGGCGGCAGGGGAATATCCGGCGGCGGCCACCGCGGCCGGCCTGAATGTTATCGGCTATCGCTGGTTCGGCATCTGTTTCGGCGGGTTTTTCATGGGGTTGGGAGGGGCCTATCTTTCTCTCGCCTATACCCACATGTGGACCACCAATCTTACAGGGGGGCGTGGCTGGATCGCTGTGGCTCTGGTGATTTTTGCTTTCTGGCGACCGGGTCGCGCGGTTCTCGGAGCATACCTGTTCGGCGGCATCATGGCCCTGCAGCTTCGACTTCAGGCTTCCGGTACCCAGCTGCCTTCATCTATTCTGCTTATGCTGCCCTATGGTCTGACGGTTTTTGTCCTGGTTCTCTCCTCATGGCGAAAAAAGATAAATGAGGAACCGGGAGCACTTGGAGTCAATGTGGAGCCTGCTGATTGATTCAGGCTCTAAGCAATACTAGGAATTTTTAACGAGGAAAAAATGTCCACAAATTCAACCTATAAAAAAACCTATCCCATCTCCTGGGATCAGCTGCATCGTGATTCAAAGGCCCTGGCCTGGAGGCTGCTGGGCATGGATTACTTCAAGGGTATTATTGCCATCACCCGGGGTGGGCTTGTTCCGGCGGCGATTATTGCAAGAGAACTCGATATCCACCTGGTGGATACCATCTGTGTTTCCAGTTATGACTGGAAAGACAAGAAAGGGGAGGCCGATGTTCTCAAAGGTTTTGACGGAGACGGGGAAGGTTGGCTGCTTGTTGATGATCTTGTGGATACGGGCCGGACAGCGAAGGTTGTAAAAGAGCTGGTTCCAAAAGCCCATTTTGCCACCGTCTATGCCAAGCCGGCCGGTCGTCCCCAGGTGGATACTTTTATTACCGAAGTAAGTCAGGACACCTGGATTCTTTTTCCATGGGACACTGAATCTCAATTTGTCACGCCCCTGGCCGGAATGGAGAAGGGCTGAACAATGGTGCCACCTCTTATTCGGCTTGAAAATATTTCCAGATCATTTGGCCGGGTCCGTGCCAACCATAATGTGACGCTGGAGATTAAGGCCGGCAGAGTTCTTGCGCTTCTCGGGGAAAACGGGGCCGGTAAATCCACACTTATGTCGATTCTTGCAGGCCAGCTTCAGCCCGACGGCGGACAGATTTTTCTTGAGGGAAAAAAAGTGCGGTTCACCACTACCGAGAAAGCACTGACTGCTGGAATCGGCATGGTGTACCAGCATTTCAAGCTTGTTGAAAATATGTCGGTAGCCGAGAATGTATTTCTTGGACACAAGGGCGGTTTTCTTCTGAAGAAAAGGGAGATGCACCGCGCGGTCCGGAAACTTGCCGATCAGTACCAGATGCGGGTTGACCCGCAAGCAATGATTCATGAACTGTCAATGGGAGAGCGTCAGCAGGTTGAAATATTGAAACTGCTGCACAGGAAAAGCCGGGTTTTGATCTTTGACGAACCAACGGCGGTTCTTACTCCTGACGAGGCGGAAAATCTTTTCGCTACCATGAAGATCATGGTTGAAACGGGCAAAGGCATTGTTTTTATAAGTCATAAACTGGAAGAGGTCATGGCCGTAGCCGATACTGTCGCTATTCTGCGCCGCGGAGAAATTGTCGATACCGTGGTGGCCGGTGACGTGAGTTCAACGGCTGAACTGGCCGAGCGTATGGTTGGCCGGGAAGTGCTTCTGCAGGTCAACCGGGAGCCCATGGAACCCCGGCAGATTGTTCTGAAGGTTTCGAATCTGTCCGCAGGAAAGTTGGACGGGATACATTTTGAGGTGCGAAAAGGGGAGATCCTGGCCCTGGTCGGAGTGGCAGGCAATGGTCAGAAGCCCCTTGTGGAAACGATTTGCGGCCTTACCCGACCTCCGCGTGGAACAGTCTCGATTCTCGGGGAGGAGTGGCGGAAGTTTTTCAGCAGATCGAAGTGGGAGAGAACCCTTTCCTATATTCCCGAAGACAGACAGGGACTCGCCACCTGCCAGGGGTTGGATCTGCTTGATAATTTCCTGCTGACAACCAGTGGCGGCTTCACACGGGGAATATGGCTTGATCGTGAGCCCGCCAGGGAAAAGCTTGAATACCTTATCGAGACCTTCGATATTCGTCCTCCCGATACAGCTGCCCTGGCATGGCAGCTTTCCGGCGGCAATCTCCAGAAAATGGTACTGGCCCGGGAATTTTACAGAAAACCGCGACTGATTGTGGCTGAACAGCCCACCCAGGGGCTCGATATCGCCGCCGCGGAAGATGTCTGGAACCTGCTGCTCAAAGCCCGTGAACAGGCGGGGATTCTCCTAGTCTCCGGAGATCTTTCGGAGGCTCTTGCTCTGGCCGATCGTATCGGGGTCATGTACAATGGCCGGATCGTGTCCATCTTCTCCACCGATGATGGTCCGAGTGTTGCCAGGATTCCAAAAATGATGGCCGGACTGGTATAATTCTGTTTCTGTTCCTCAGCTCACATTTTTCCTTCTGCGCAGATGGATCGGGTTCTGTTCCCTCTTGCGTTCAACCCAGTTCTGGTAGAGATCGACTGTAAACATCAGCATCAGAATAAAAATGACGATCCACTGCGGGATATAGGGAAAGGCGCTGCCGTTGACGGTCAGATGGGCCACGTGACCGCCCTCCAGAATAAGGACAAAACCGATGAGAAGAAGAACAAAGAGACCGAGAATTTCAAAATCCGGGTTTTCCGTCATATAGTCGGAGATAGTACCGGCAAAAAACAGCATAATGCCTACAGAGATAACCACGGACCCGACCATGACGAGGAAGATATCGGTCATGCCGACCACGGTGAGAATGGAATCAACGGAAAAAAGAACATTCATACCGACGATGATGGCCAGCACCTGGTAGAAATTGGCGGCTGATTTTACTTCCTGCTCAATACCTTTGGATTTATGACGCAGTTCCTTGACACCTTTCCAGATGAGAAAAAGGCCTCCGATAAAGAGAATAACGGCCTTCCAGCTGAGAGCACCTTCTATTGTTGAACCAAGAGGCAGTTTCAGGTCCAGGTGGAAGAAGACATCTGTTGCGTATTTCAGGATCCAGCTGACCATGGAAAGCAGAATGATACGGAAAAACATGGCCAGTATCAATCCGAGGTTTATCGCTTTTTTTCGCTGGCTGACTGGCAGTTTATTCGCTAAGATGGTAATGATGATCAGGTTGTCGGCTCCCAGGGCAATCTGGATCAGGGTAACGGAAAAAAGGTTGAGCCAGAAGAGAGAAGTGAAAAATATGTCAAACATATGTACTCCATGGATAAATGAAGGTGTTGCATTAAAATACCGGATTTGTCTGGCAAGCACTATTTAATGAAAAAGCAATTTAGCATATTATTATTATTCTCTCCTGATTTTTTTACAGGAAACGGGGACGAATTGACAATTTTACCATGAAACAGCTGACATCTCCGAGAATGGACCAGTGTATCGGCTGCCAGTCATGCAGCCTGGCCTGTGCCCGTGCGGTTTATAAGAAGATATCATGGAACTGCAGTGGAATCCGTATCCATTCCACCGGTGGTCTGACTTCGGGATTCGTGGCCGAACGCTGTCTGGCCTGTGAGCCTGCTCCCTGCGCAGAAGTGTGTCCTTCCGGTGCGTTCAGCGGGCGACGGGGAGGTGGGGTGATTTTTAAAAGAACGCTTTGTATTCGGTGTGGTAATTGTGTCGAAGCCTGTCCGGTTGACGCCGTATACCGGGATATGGAAGGAAATGTATACGTCTGTATTCACTGCGGGGCCTGCGTGGATTACTGTCCCCAGAACTGTCTTGAAATGCGGGATACTGCACCGGGGACGGAGGTGGAATCATGATGCGGGAAGAATTTCGGATACTGTTCGTGGATGGTTCCAGGGGCAAAGGTAAGATTATACTTCTTGATGGCCGTAATGAGGTCGCGGGCGGCTCCGGCCTTGCGGCCATGCTCTATGAGAAATATGGGTATCCTGAACTGGACTGGGATGATCCCGCCCAGCCGCTGATTTTCGCAATAGGTCCTCTGACAGGCTGTTTCCCCTTGATGAGCAAGACGGTTTTTGCCTTCAAATCCGCCTACCATGGCGAATATACCGAAAGCCATGCGGGGGGACGTCTGGCGCTTGCGTTGAGGTTCTCGGATCTGGATGCGCTGGTGATAGTGGGTAAGGCGGACAGGCTGAGCTGCCTCAGCATCGGTGCCAGTCACCTGGAGCTGACAGATGTGGAATTCATGGCAGGAATGGACAGCGAGAGCAGTGGCAGGCTGATTCGACGGATGTATAAAAAGGGCAGCGGCCATCGCTCGATCCTGCGGATCGGGCCGTCGGGAGAAGCCGGTCTGGCCATGGCCTGCGTCAATGTCGATACTTTCCGGCATTTTGGCAGAATGGGGGGCGGGGCCGCCCTCGGTGCGAAAAATATCAAGGCGGTTATAATCCATGGTGACAGTGATTTTGCAACACCATCTGACAAGGCCTATCTGCGTCTTTACAAGGATGTGTATGGCAGGGTTACAGCCACGGATATGATGCGGAAATATCATAATCTCGGTACTCCGGCCAATCTGGAAAAGCTCAATGACATTTCTTCTCTGCCCTGGAGAAATCTCCAGAAAACCTGTGATCCCGCCATCAGCGCGATTACCGGCAAGGTGTTTGCCGATAAAACCCTGCTGAGAAACGGTGCCTGCTCCGGCTGTCCGGTCGGCTGTATTCATATCGGTTTTATCCGGGAAAAAATGGTTCGGGACAACCGCTATCATTTTCATCAGGTTGCCTATGACTATGAACCCATCTTTGCCCTGGGAACCATGCTGGGAGTTGTGAAGCCGTTTGATATTTTACGTATTCTGGATGAAATGGAAAAAAGCTGCCTGGATGCCATGTCCGGCGGGGTTGCTCTTGCCTGGGCAGCTGAAGCAACAGAAAGGGGACTGCTTTCCAGAAAAGAAACCCTGGTTGATCTTTGTTTCGGCGATGGGGAGGGTTTTCGTAAGGCTGCCCGTTATCTTGGCCGGGGAGCCAATGAATTTTACCAACAGCTGGGACAGGGAACATTGAAAGCAGCCACTGTCTATGGCGGAGGCGAATTCGCCTGTGTGCTGGGTCAGGAAATGGCGGGTTACGCAACAGGAGAACTCTTTTTTGCAGCTCAGACTCTAGGGTTCCGCCATTCACATCTCGATACTGGTGCCTATGGGTATGATCAGAAGGTAAGCGGAAAAGATGTTGAAAAAGGAGTCGATTTCCTCATTGGAGATGAGCCGGCAAGGGTTTTTCTCACCTCCATGGTTGCCTGTCTTTTTGCCCGGTCGGTCTACCGGGAGGAATTATTGGCCGAATGTCTGGAGAGCGTCGGGTTTTCCACGCTTGCCGGGAAAATAGGGGAGACAGCGGAATATATCCGCGGTCTGCGCTGGCGGGTTCGGGCGGCAACAGGATTCAATCCGGAGAATTTTTCCATCCCGAAACGCTTTTACAGTGTCAGCACATGGAAAGGAAAAGTGGATACAGACTATCTCAATCAGTTGAAAA
>NZ_JBPLBA010000146.1:0-6545 GCF_054039375.1 Desulfomarina sp.
ATTTTATTACCTCTGAACTGTAATTGCTCACAGGTGCCGCAGATTTTTGCAGGCTCTTTTGTTCGCTATAGCCTACTATGCGGACAGAAGAGACCGTGAAAAGCTGGGGTACCTGTGAGTAATTACGGATTGAAGGGGAAACGATCAAGTTACATGAAAGAGAACAATTATGACAGATAAAATTATACCCGAACAGATTGATATATTGAAAATACTTGATACCCTGCCCCACAGGTACCCGTTCGTTATGGTGGACAGGATAATCTCAATGGAATTGGGAAAAGAAATTGTGGGCCTGAAAAATGTCACCATCAATGAACCTTTTTTCCAGGGACATTTTCCCGGTCGCCCGGTAATGCCGGGGGTCCTGATCCTGGAAGGTATGGCACAGGTTGGAGGTATTATGGCTTTTTATGCCAAGCCGGAAACCATTGGTGAAAAACTGATTTTTTTTGCCGGCATCGATAAAGCCCGTTTCCGTCGTCCTGTAGTGCCGGGGGATCAGATTGTTTTTAAACTTGAATTTATTAAGGAAAAACGTTCTGTTATGGTTATGAGCGGCAAGGCATATGTGGATGATAAACTGGTCGCTCAGGCAGAACTGATGGCCTCATTTTCATGATTTTGAAATATTAATGAACCTGTCACTTTCTGGAAATGAATCCTGGATACAGCTTTATCGCAATTAGTCACAGGTGCCCGACTTTTTAGTTTCCATGGGCAGGTAAAAGTGAACATCATCATGGCCGGACTTTATGCTCCAGCCTCAAAAAACTGGTGAGAATCCTGACTGCGGCAGTATGATTTTCGGCCGCGGTTTTTCAGATAAACCGGCATGACCGGATTTTACGGTTCGGCCACAAAAAGTCAATGAAAACCTGACTGCGGCTATACGATCTTCAGCCATGGATTTTCAGATAAAAGAAAAATATGTCTATACATAAAGCAGCAGTTATCGACCCAGGTGCGGAACTGGACTCTTCCGTGTCGGTTGGACCGTACGCGGTTATTGAAGCGGGTGTCAGAATTGGTGCCGGGACCAGGGTGGAAGCCCATGCCGTGATATCGGGACCCACGACTATTGGCGAAAGGAACCTGATCGGTTCTTTTGCGGTAGTGGGGGGGGCTCCCCAGGATCTTGGTTATAACGGTGAGCCCACGGAGTTGATCATAGGTGACGATAACCAGATCAGGGAATACGCTTCCATTCACCGTGGTACACCGGGTGGTCATGGAAAAACAGTTATTGGTGACCATAATCTTCTTATGGCCTATACCCACGTGGCCCATGACTGTCGTATCGGCAACCATGTGATCCTTGCCAACGTGGCAACGCTGGCGGGACATGTGGAGGTAGGCGATCGTGCCTCCATTGGAGGGCTTGTGGCGATTCATCAGTACTGTCGAATAGGAACCTACAGTTATATTGGCGGAGTATCGGGTATCAGCCTCGATGTCCCTCCCTACATTATTCTGGCGGGAACCAGAAACCGCACCCGCATCTCAGGAATCAACAAGGTGGGCTTGAGGAGAAACGGATTCAGCCGGGAAACAATCAAGAACCTGGACAGGGCCTTCAAAATTATCTTTCGGTCTCCCAATCTCCTCATGAAGGATGCCATTGAAATTGCAAAAAATGAAATGAAAGATTGTCCTGAAGTCGGGGCACTGGTTACTTTTTTCAAGGAGTCCAGGCGTGGTGTCGTCAAGCAGACCATTATGGATTGAGTTGAATGATACGGGAGGCTGAAAAAAAGAAAATAGGGATTATTGCGGGTGGCGGGCAGTTTCCTCTGCTTTTTGTTGAAGCGGCTAGAAAGGCCGGCAGGCAGGTTGTCGTTGTTGCACATAAAGGTGAGACCGACGAACGGGTCACTGGTGCTGCAGACGAAGTACACTGGGTCAAGCTGGGTCAGCTGGGCCGGGTTATTTCACTGTTCAAAAAAAGTGGGGTTACTGAGACTGTCTTTCTCGGGACAATAACCAAGACAAGAATTTTCCGTGACGTGTTTCCCGATTTGAAGGGGCTGACCCTGTGGAATAAAATTGACCGGAAACAGGATGATGCCATTCTCAGGGCCATAGCGGATACTCTTGAAAGAGAGGGGATCAAGGTTCTGGAATCCACATTGTACCTGTCCCATCTGCTTTTTCCGGCAGGAGTATTGACAAAAAACAGACCCAGTAAAAAACAGGTGAAGGATATCGAGTTTGGTTGGAAAAATGCCAGGGAAATCGGCAGGCTGGATATCGGACAGTGTGTAGTTGTCAGGGATTGTTCCGTCATGGCCGTTGAAGCGATCGAGGGGACTGATGAGGCTATTCTCAGGGGAGGACGTCTTGCCAAGGAAAAGGCCGTTGTGGTGAAGGTCAGAAAACCAGGACAGGATTTTCGATTTGATCTTCCCGCCACGGGAGTCAGAACCCTTGAAAGCCTGAGGCGAGTTCATGGCTCCGTCCTGGCAGTAGAGGCCGGACAATCCCTGCTATTTGACAGGGAAAAGATGATTGAAGAGGCGGATAAATCAGGTATAGTGGTTGTGGGTGTAGTGGAACAGGAAGATGGAACGCTCAAAATGTAAGCAGTTACATTAATCAACTGATTCAGAAATGCTCGCACAGGGAGGTTATTATGCAGGCAATGATTCTTGCAGCAGGGCTGGGAACCAGGTTGCTGCCGCATACAAGGGTCTGTCCCAAACCTCTTTTTCCGGTTCTCAATCAACCTCTGCTGCTTCTTACCATTAAAAGGTTGCAAAATCATGGATTCGATTCGATTCTCGTGAACTGCCATCACCTGGGGGATCAGATTGTCTCTCTGGTGGATTCGCTAGTTGGTGTAACCGTGCTTCATGAAGACAAAATCCTTGGCACCGGGGGAGGACTGCGGGGAGGTCTTGAGCATATGAGAGATGAACCTCTTCTGGTAACTAATGGTGACATCTATCACACTGTTGATTTCCGTGATTTATACAATCACCATCTGCAAAGGGATTCTGTTGTCACAATGGCCATGCGTGACCATCTTCGCTTCAATAATGTGATGATCAAAGATGGCAGAGTTGCAAGTTTCGACAACAGGGTTGAATTTACCCAGCTGGCCTTTACGGGGTTGCATGTCATTGAACCTGAAATTCTGGAAGAAGTAGAAAAAAACAGGAATTCCTGCATAATTGATCTCTATAGAAAACTTCTTGATCGAGGCGAGTCGATTGACTGTTATCGGGTTGATGACTGTTTCTGGACCGATATGGGAACAGTTGAAGACTATCTAGATCTTCATCGTGGCCTTTTGAAGGATGATATCCCCTGCTGGGCCGAGATCGGTGAGGTGAGAAAACCATACTGTATTGATATGGCAGCAAAACTTCCAGCCCATATTGTTCTGGAAGACTGGGTCTGTATCGGTGGAGCCCATATTGAAGATGGCAGTCATCTTGAGCGGGTTGTGGTATGGAATGATGTTCGGGTTGCAGCCGGCAGTCACCTTGTCGATACTGTTGTCAGTGACGGATCAGCCTGAACGTCACAAAATTTTCCCGTAACATGTACCATTCATGGCGGTAATAATTCCGTAATTGCTCACATGTACCCCACTTTTCACGGTCTCTTTTGTCCGCATAGGTAGTCTATAGCGAACAAAAGAGCCTGCAAAAATCTGCGGCACCTGTGAGCAATTACACTTAAGACCTAAATCCTGCACTTCAGAAAATGAAAAAATGTAAATATAACTTGATTTCAATATATTATGATATATTAAGCAAATTTGGCTATTCACTTTTTAGGTGAATGTAAATTTTTTCATTTTCTTTGCCCTGCGGGATTGGCAATTTTACCGAATCCGGAGTCTCGCAGGCTCGCTTACCTGCTTCGTTTTCAATGACTTGAAGTATGCCTATACGTCAGCGCCATTGAACCTCGCATCTCCGGCAGGTAAGCGAAGACTCCGAACTTGCCAATTGCAGGATTTAGGTAAGAGGTAATAAAATCACGGAGTTGCTATCCCAGTGACCAATTACATAATTCCGGAACGTTCTGTTGGGTAATGTCTGTCAATCTCAATACTTATATAAAGGCCAGAATCAAAACTCTCCTTTTCGGAACCGGATCGGTAGATCAGGAAGTTATCGATAAACTGTTTGTCGATAAAACTTCACAGATGCTCCGTGGAGATGGATCGAACCGGATATTTCTTCGTCTTTTTCCAGGAAAAAGAGAAGGGTATATCGCTGTAATTCCTCCTGTTGATACAACTGAATCAGATCTCAAGGAAGCGCTGTCCTCCTGGGAGATTGGCCGTCATCTATACAGTCATCAGGTTCCTGTTCCACGTCATTTCGGTATGGACGCAGAGAGCGGTATCATTCTGCTGGAGGACCTGGGTGATACACGTCTGCATGATTTTACTGTTTTGTGCAGGAAGGATGTTTCACGAAGTGGTATGCTTATGGATCTGTACCGGGCCGTTATCCGCGAACTTGTCAATATGCAGTTCAATGGTGTCCGGGATTTTAAGGCTGCGTGGTGCTGGGATACGCCTGTGTATGATAAAAAACTGATGATTGAGCGAGAATCCGGTTATTTTCTCAGGGCGTTCTGGCAGGAATTGCTCGGCCGGAATTTTACACAGGACGTGGAAGAGGAATTCTGCCACATCGCCGACAGAGCGGCCGAGGCGAAACCCGGAACTTTCCTGCACAGGGATTTTCAGAGCCGCAATATTATGGTCAGGGATGGCAAGGTGCGATTTATTGATTACCAGGGAGGGCGGTCGGGCCCACCGGGGTATGATCTGGCCTCACTTCTTTATGACCCTTACAGTGGACTCTGTGAAGAAATGATCGAAAAACTCTATCAGTATTATATTGAAACAGCCTCGGCTTTTGATGAATTTGACAGATTAGAATTTACCCGTTGCTATTCTTTTCTTGCATTCCAGAGAAATGTGCAGATAATAGGCGCGTTCTCTTTTCTTTCCAATGTGAAAAAAAAGACATTTTTTGCTCAATATATTTATCCTGCTCTTATTACCCTGAACAGTCGGTTGGAACAACCGGAATTTTCAGAGTATGGACAATGCAGAAAACTGGTGAAACAGGGGTTGTTACTTGTAGGACAAAGCGGAAAAATCTCCCGGTTGGCTGAGTAGTTAAGCTGGTATTTTGGGAGAATCAGAAAGGAATAATAAAAAACATGGTACAGGGAAATTGTCCAATGGTGGCCTTGATCGGCCGGCCGAATGTAGGGAAATCCACACTGTTCAACAGGATAACAAAGTCAAGAAAGGCCCTGGTTGATCCAACCCCGGGGGTAACCCGTGATCGTCATTATGACAGGGTTACCTGGGATAATAAATCTTTTATCCTTGTGGATACAGGCGGTATTGATGACAATCCGGAAGATTTGCTCGTGGGACATATCAGGGAACAGGCCCTGGCGGCTATCGAGGAGGCGGATATCATACTTTTTCTCATGGACGCAAGGGAAGGTGTCACCCCGGCAGATTACGAAGTCGTTGAAATCCTGAGAAGAACCAGAAAACCGATCTTCCACGTGGTCAATAAGATTGACAGCCCCAGGCAGGAAGTTGAATTCCTGGCGCAGTTTTATGAGCTGGGAATTGAAAAACTCTGGCCCCTTTCTGCTGAACACAGTTTCGGGTTCCGTGATCTTATGGATGGTCTCAGCGCAATCATTGAGGGAGAAACGGAAGAGGCAGAACTGCCGGAAGATTTGATGAGAGTTGCCTTTTTCGGCAGACCGAATGTGGGTAAATCATCAATGATCAACAGGATACTGGGGGAGGAGAGGATGGTGGTTTCCGAGATATCGGGGACGACAAGGGATTCCGTCGATACCCTTTTGACCCATGGGAAATACAACTATCTCCTGATTGACACAGCCGGAATCAGGCGCAAAGGAAAAACAAAGGAAAAACTGGAGAAATTCAGCATTTTGAAATCTCTGGCAGCCCTTAATAAATGTGATATTGCTCTGGTTCTGATTGATGGTGAGGAAGGAATTACCGAACAGGACACCAAGGTGATCGGGTATGCCCTGGAACACGGCCGGGCATTGATCATCCTCGTGAACAAATGGGATTTACTCGAAGGAGATAAAAAACGGGGGCATCAGGTTCTCGCTGAGGTAGGCCGGCAGTTGCCCTTCCTGGGGTTTGCCCCTGTTCTCAATGTGTCGGCAAAGACCGGATACGGTGTAAAGAGACTGTTTCCTGTTATCGGATCCGTCTACAGGCAATACAAGGCAAGTTTTCCGACATCCGCGCTTAACAGACTGTTGCGGGAGGCCATAGAAAATCATTCACCGCCGATTTATAAGAACAAACGTTTAAAATTTTATTATACCTCGCAGATCAGCACCAGTCCGCCAAGATTTGTCATCATGACAAACAGCTACAAAGGAGTTCACTTCTCCTATCAGCGATATTTGACAAACAGGTTCAGGGAAGGCCTGGGGTTGGACAAGGTTCCGATTCAACTGATTTTCAAGGATAAATCCAGTCAACGGGGCAACTGATTTTTCTC
>NZ_JBPLBA010000147.1:0-17381 GCF_054039375.1 Desulfomarina sp.
GGCTTACTGCTTCGGCTGCCGATCAGTGATTTCAGGGAAATCACCATGAAAATTCTGCAATACGGAAGATTGGCCAAAGTCGTCTCGCCTCCCGAACTGCAGGAGAAAATTATTTCCGAAATCAATAGAATGGCAGAAATTTACGTGGCCGGAACCCAGGGCAGCCTCACAAAATAACAGTTCAAAACTCCCTCGATATATGATACTGTTATGCCTGCTTTTCTTTTAAAACAGCTTACTGTGTTCTAGATTGAACTTTATATATTTAAAGGAGCATAAAATGAAATATGGATTAATTATTCTCGTCCTCTGCTATCTCTTTGTATCCGGCTGTATTCCAGACAAAAAAAAGGAAGAACAGGCCGAGCACAGGAAAACTGAAATCGAAGCCACGGTGGAGCATACTGCCGCCCCGGCGATGGCAACAACAAAAGAGCATGATGCACAGCCCGAAAAAACAGCTGTTGCAGAACAGACATCTGAAACTGAACCTTCCAGCAGTTCTGTACAGGAACAGGTTGTCATTGAACAACAACCCGAACAGCAGGAAGTGGCAGCAGCAAACGACGTTATTCAACAGAAACAACAACATGTCACAGGTGAAGAAGCCGTGCAGCAGAAAAAACAACCTGCTGACCAGCCCTGTGAGCTGCAGAAGAGATATCCGTCCCCAGCCCGACAACCCGCTCCCCGACTGGACGCCAAAGGCCGTGAAATAGCCGCGGCTATTCAAAAACTCGTCGTTGCCACCAATAATATGGTCTATATGACCAGGCAAATGGTCACCGCAACAGAAGAAATGTTGAAGGCAACTGGAGGAGTTGCGGTTGAAGTGGCTGAAACAGGAAAAGAAATAGTCAAGACCGAGACAGCCCAGCAGACCGCAGCAGCCCAGACAGGTGTCAAGGACGCGATGAATAATATGGTGGAGGCAACAAAGAAAGTGGTCAAGGCCACTCAGGATGCGCTCTCCACAACAACAGAAAAACCGCAGCAACAACAGCAGAAGCAGTAGTTTTTTATAAAAAGCATCCCCTCTTATCGTCTGCCCGTCCGATTCGAAGAGGGGATTCGGAACTCCTTACAGGGGTGGCAACTTTATGACTTTGTTACCTCTGAACTGTAATTGCTCACAGGTGCCACTGATTTCTGCAGGCCCTTCGCTATAGCTGACCTGCGAGCAGTTACAGGGATTCTTCCGTACTCTTTTTCGGAGGTTTTCCATGCCCATCCGTACTCCCCTGACAGCAATCGTTCTTCTCTTCCTCGTTACAGCCTTTTCCTCATGCTCTTCCCTGATCACTTCGACCTTTGTAAAACCGACCGCCGGTAACCTCAGGAAACAGACCGACCCCGAACTGGTCTGTGAAGGCGCCCCTGCCTTCCTGCTGTTGGTAGACAGCATGATCGCCGGTTCTCCGGACAGCGAAGATCTTCTGCAGACAGGCGCCCAGTCGTATAGCGCCTACGCTGCCACCCTCCCGGAATGTGGCGCTTCTGAAAAACGTATCGCCACAATTACGGAAAAAGCGCATGGATACGGCATAAAACTCCTGAACCATTTTCTGCCCATGGACCGACCGGATGGGGCAGAATTTGACCAAGCTCTTGCCGGACTTGACAGGGATGACGTCCCTGCCGTATTCTGGGGAACATTTGGCTGGATAAGCTGGGTACAGTCCCAGCACGGCTCTCCCGCCGCCATGGCAGACCTTGTTATTATAGAAAAAATCATGGCCAGGCTCCTTGAACTGGACGAAACTTTTGAGGCAGGCTCCATCCACCTCTTTTTTGCCGGATATTATGCTGCCAAGCCTGCTCTTTTTGGAGGAAAACCAAAACAGAGCAGGTACCATTTCAAGCGGGCCCTGGAAATCTCCAAAAGAAAATTTCTGCCTGTCCAGGCAACCTATGCCGCCACCCTGGCCCGGCAGACCGGAGACAGGAAGCTGTATGATGCCCTGCTCAGGGAGATCCTCGACTTCCCCATTGACAGTGCGCCGGAATATGCCTTAAGTAATGTACTGGCGGTGAGAAAAGCCAGACGACTCCTGGAAGAAGATTATTTTGCCGAATGATCAGTCCCCTCTCCCTCTACCCCGCGAAACATTATGAAACAACTGCTCTTCACTCTCTTTTCCGCAACTCTCATTCTCCTGTCGGCCGCACTCCGGGTGGATGCCCGATCAAAATACCTGTTCAAAATCGGCAGCCTTGCCCCTGCCGGATCTGTCTGGGTTCAGCAGTTTGAAAAATTCGGTGCGGAGGTTAAGAAGAAAACTGGCGGGGAAGTCAGTTTCAGAGTCTACCCCGGCGGGGTCATGGGAGATGATCAGGCCATGTACAGAAAAATGCGGGTTGGACAGCTCCACGGCGGCGGCTTCACCATGACTGGAATTGCCAGGATCGTACCCGACTTCAGGGTGATGGCTATCCCCTTCCTCTTCAATTCCTACGAGGAAATTGACTATACCCTGGCAGGACTGCTCCCCACTTTTAAAAAGAAATTTCAAGCAAAAAGACTGGAACTTATAGCCATGACTGAAGTGGGCTTTATCTACGCCATGTCCACCAAACCTGTGGCAACCCTCAGCGACCTGCAGAATTCCTCCAACTGGAGTCCATCCGGCGACCCCGTGTCTGAAAGTTTTCTGACCGCACTGGGTATCAGTCCCGTGCAGCTCTCCATTCCGGATGTCCTTTCTTCCCTGCAGTCCGGCCTGGTGGATACCGTCTACAATTCCCTGTACGGTTCCATCGTTCTGCAATGGTTCACCAAGGCCAAATATATTACGGATGTCCCTTACGGGTATGCCTATGGTGTATTTCTTCTTGACGGCAGGGCGTATGGAAAACTACCCGAAAAATATAAAAAAATCATCCACGGGGCGGCGGCGAAACACTTCCCTGCCCTTCTCGAAAACACCAGGGCCAGCAACCTTGATTCCAGGCTGGTCCTGAAGAAACGGGGAGTCACATTTGTCAAGGCGGACCAGGAAACAATCCACCGGCTCCGTGAAAAACGGGACGAAGCCGTGCAACAGCTTGTAAAAAAATCCCTTTCTCCTGCAATCTACGCCAGGGCCACAGCCCTGCTCAGTGAATTCAGGAAAAAACAGAAAATCGGGAAGGATAATTGAGCACACCAGCCCACCCGTTACAGAAACTGGCCCGACTGACGGGTAAAGGAGAGGATTTTCTTCTCTGCCTCCTGCTCTCCCTTATGCTCCTGCTCGCCTGTCTGCAGATTGTCATGCGCTGGACATCAGGAGGACTGAACTGGGCCGACCCGCTGCTCCGGCATCTTGTTCTCTGGTGCGGCCTTCTCGGGGGGCTGAAGGCAACGGGAGAGGGCAAACATATTGCTCTGGATTTCACAGGTTTCCTGATTCCCCCCTTTCTACGGCCATGGATCGTTTTCATCTCTGATCTTTTCTGTACAGCAGTTGCAGGGGGACTGGCCTTTGCCTCCTGGCTCTTTCTTCAAAGTGAAATGGAATTTGGCGGGGCCGCTCTGTTCGGCCTGCCCTCGTGGGTGCCAAACAGTGTCTTTCTTCTTACCTTTGCCCTGATGACCATCAGGTACCTGATCCATTCAATTCTTTCGGCAAACCGCTGCTTCTTCCCCGGCAGAAAAAAAGCGGGAGGCAGACCGTGAATATACTGAAAATTCTGGTTCTGATCCTGGCCCTGCTGCGCACCCCGCTTTTTTTGATTATCTCCGCCCTGGCCCTGCTTTCCTTTTCCTCTGCCGATATCGATATTTCGGTGGTAATTATCGAAATGTCAAGGCTGGCTGACACCCCACTGCTGGTTTCCCTGCCACTCTTTATTTTTGCCGGTATTCTTCTTTCCGAAAGCCGGGCACCGCAACGGATGCTCAAATTCTCCCGGCTCTTTCTCGGTTGGCTGCCCGGCGGCCTGGCCGTTATTACTCTGCTGGTCTGTGCCGTTTTTACCGCTTTTACCGGTGCATCCGGAGTGACGATTTTCGCCCTTGGCGGACTGCTGCTGCCGGCACTCTTAAAAGACGGGTACTCCGAGCGTTTTTCCATGGGCCTGATCACCTCATCAGGCAGCCTCGGCCTGCTCTTCCCCCCCAGTCTTCCCCTGATCCTCTACGGAGTTATCGCAGAATCCAGAATCGATCAGCTCTTTCTCGCCGGAATCCTGCCAGGCATCCTGATGCTCATTCTCCTGATGGGATACGGTATTATTCAACGTCCAAAAAGAAAGACTGCCCCCCCCGAAACTACTCTGAATGAAAAAATCGCCACCCTTCGTGAAATCGGCTGGGAACTGCCATTACCTGTCATCCTGCTGGGAGGAATATACGGCGGTATCTTTGTTCCCGGAGAGGCCGCGGCAGTAACAGCCCTTTATGTCCTTGTCGTGGAACTGTTTATTCACAGGGATATCCCATTCTCCGCCATTGTCTCCATCATGAGCAAATCCATGATCCTTTTCGGCGGTATACTTGTTATTCTAGCGGCCTCCATGGCCTCAACAAATTACCTGATCGACCAGGAGGTTCCGGGCCGTCTCTTTACCTTTATCCAGACCTATATTGACTCCAGATACACCTTCCTCCTGCTTTTAAACATCTTTCTGCTTATCGTCGGTGCCATGCTCGACATTTTTTCGGCCCTGGTGCTGATCGTCCCGCTGATCCTGCCGATTGCCACAGGCTACGGAGTAGATCCAATCCATCTCGGCATTATTTTTCTCACCAATCTGCAGATCGGCTACTGCACTCCACCCGTCGGTCTGAATCTCTTTCTCGCCTCCTACCGCTTCGAAAAACCGATCACGGAACTGTACCGATCAACACTCCCCTTTCTCGGCCTGCTCCTCGTCACCCTGGTTATCATCACCTATTTCCCCTGGCTCAGCCTTGCCCTGATACGTTTTGCCGGCTGACCCTGTATCATCCCAGCATAGCCCAAACCGTGGCTCCGACCATCAGAACAACCATGACACAGTTTATAAAAAAAAGAGTCCTCCCTGAGTGAATCATTCGCGGGATAAAAGCTCCTGCCGCGCACCAGGAACTGTGAAAAACAAGGAGACCCATAAGAAAAACTGCTACAAAAACGACAATCTGGGGAAGAAGTGCCTGTTCCGGTTTCATAAACTGGCTGAAGGCTACTACCGCCATGGCCCAGCTTTTCGGACTCAGAGGATGGATCAGAAATCCTTCAAAAAAAGAAAACTTCTTCTTCACCTTTTTCCCTTCCATTTGAAGAAATAAAACCTTTCCCGCAAGGTAAAAAATATAGACAAGCCCTGTAATCCTGAGAGTTAAGGCCACCGCGGGTGATGCCAGCAGGAGTTCGCCCAGGCCACAGGCAACCAGGGTATCCAGAAGAAAACAACCGACTGCGGTACCCAGCAGAAACGGTATGGCACTGGAAAAACCGGTTGTCTGACCGATCGCCATCATCGTAAGATTTCCCGGACCCGGTGTCCCCGTCATGGCAATCACAAACAAAAGGCACTAAATTATCCAGCACGTTATTACTCCAGAAACAATGTCATTAACATAAGGCCATAGACTCCTGAAAAACATTTTGATTTCTGTTACTTTTATCGGGACGACTCACCGGTGTCACAGATTTTTGCAAATATCCCTGCTTATGAATTTTATATTGATTTTCCAGTTCTTACCCAATGAAAAACCTTTCCTGCTCAAACAGCCTCCGGGATTTGATAGAGAACAACCTGACAAAATTCACCAGAAAATCTCTCCACGGCAGGAAACTGCGACGGGCCTCCGTGGCGGTGACCATTGTTGATTACCGTGGCTCCGGAAATATGGCCGGACTTCTGCCTGAACCAGACGACGGGGCAGCCCTGATCCTGACCCGCCGATCAGCCAGGCTGAAAAACCATGCAGGCCAGTGGGCACTGCCCGGCGGCAGTATTGACGAAGGTGAGTCAGAAGAAGAAACGGCCCTCAGGGAACTTGTGGAAGAGGTTGGCCTGCAGCTGGAACAGGATCAAGTTCTCGGTTATCTTGATGATTTTGTCACCAGGTCCGGATTTCATATCACTCCGGTTGTACTCTGGGGCGGAAGGACCCCGCACCTGCGTGCCAACCCGAAAGAAGTGGCGTCAATTCACAGAATTCCCTGTCGGGAACTTCTACGAAAAGATGCACCAGTCCTTGACAGTTCCCACGAATCTGAAGAACCCATCCTCTTCATGCCCGTGGGAAACTCCTGGATCGCCACCCCTACTGCCGCAATACTCTACCAGTTCCGTGAAGCGGCACTTCTTGGGAAACAGACAAGGGTAGCCCATTTTGAGCAACCCTATTTTGCCTGGCGATAATTTCAGCACAACCTGTCAAGCCTCTGCTCCAGTTCCTGGGCGGGAACTGCACCAACCACCTGATCCACCTGTTTTCCTCCTTTGAAAAAAAGCAGAGTGGGAACACCCCGAATCTGAAATTTTGCCGCACTCATCTGATGGCGACTGGTATCGAGCTTGCAGATCAGAACCCTTCCCGCATATTGACGTGCAAGCTGGTCAATGACCGGAGCCAAAGCATGGCAGGGACCACAGGTGGGCGAATAAAAATCAACCAGAACCGGAAGTGAAGAATTCATCACCACCCGCTGAAAACTCCCGTCATCCAGCTCCAACACGCCTCCCGGAACAGGAAGCTTACTGCCGCATTTTCCACATTTTGCAACAAGATGCTGTTTTTCCGCGGCAATCCTGTTTTTTGCCCCGCACCCTGGGCATCTAATAATGTCACTCATATTATTCCTCCAGAATTTTCGGGTCAAGAACCCCCACATAGGGAAGATTTCTGTATTTCTGGGCATAATCCAGCCCATACCCCACGGCAAATTCATTGGGGATATCAACACCACAAAAATCTATCTTCACATCAACGATCCTGCATTCCGGTTTATTGAGAAAGGTACAGACTCTGAGGGAACGTGGTTTTCTGTTTTTCAGCATTCTTATAACTTTACTGAAAGTATTCCCAGTATCAACAATATCCTCCACAATAAGAACATCTCTTCCCTCGATGGATGTGTCAAGATCCATAACCACCTTGACATCCCCACTGCTGACCGTGCCGTCACCGTAACTGGAAAGCGACATGAAATCCACCATAAGGGGCAGTTTTATCTCCCTCACAAGATCAGCAAGAAAAACAAACGACCCCCGCAGCAATCCGACAAGCAGCAGATCAGCGTCTTTCTCTTCGTAATATCCGGTTATTTCTGATCCCAGCCGCTTGACCGTCTCCTTCACTTCTTCCCTGGTGACCAGGACTTTGACAATGCCGTTTTCCACTTTTTCACTCCGGTTAGTTCTTTCTGTTTTAAACACCGCCTCCACGCTTTCATCATCTGGCATATTTGGCACAACCAGACCAACATGTAAAAACTAACTACTGCTGCCCATCGACCATCAATTATTGCTCGACAAATTTATTTTCCCCGTGATACAACAAATAAACGACAATCTCAGATATCTAACCTTTCGTCTGAACCCGTGGCGGTTTCGTGACTTTTAACTAATCACGCAGCAACTTCTGCACAATACGCCCGATATCGGTTTTCAATATCTAATTTTACGAGGAGAAGTATATCATGTTAAGCCAACTTACAGTCAAAGGCCGGATGTATCTGATCCTGGCCATGACCCTTTTCATGTTCATTGTCAACGCCCGGTTCGCCTGGATGAATCTCAACAAAATTAAAGATATAGGCCTTCAAAGGACAGAAACAGTACTCATCGAAGCACACAAAATCAAGATCAAAGTGACAACGGATATCATGGCCGCTTCAATTGCCGGGTATCTTGACCACCAGCAGAACAGCAGACAGGATATTGCCACTATACGAACCATGCTGAATAATATTCGTTACGGGGATGACCGCTCCGGTTCTTTCTTTATCTACCAGAATACCACAAATGTTATTGATCCGGCCAACAGGATAAATGAAGGCAGGAACCTCGGTGAACTGCAGGATAACAAGGAGCTGGCATAGCAGACGGCAAGTGCCACCCTGGAAATAAAATCGAATATAGAGGGTGTGCAGCAGACAACCGGCTCAACAGTCCATGAAATCAATGAACATGTTACCCACAGTTCAACCGTTGCCGGAACTATTTCAGGAGACATAGGGAAGGTCAATGAAGCCGCTGCCGACCTTTCGAAAAACTCAATACAGATCCAGAACCGGGCAAAAAAACTGAGCGGCATGGCTCACCTGGTTACTGAAATAATAAACAGTTTCAGGTTTTAGCTGGTCAGAGCACTGAACCGGGAGGAATGATTTCTGCAAAAACAAGGTAGCGCAGATCCCCCCCCGGGGAAACAGCGGAAAACGGATAACAGGTAATGAGGGTCAGCCTGTTATCTGCCTCACCGTCAAAAAAAAGTTCATTCGCCTTTTTAATAAGAAAGGACCGCACAGAATAATGTTTTACGGAACCATCCAGTCCCTGGAGAATAAGAACATCATTTTTTTTAAGATACTGAAGAAAAGAAAAAACGGTATCCCGGTGCCCCGCCAGAATGCAGTGACCATTACCGGCAACCCTGCCACTACCACCAACATGACCCGGCCCGAAAGCCAGAACTTCACCACTGTCCCCCTCAAGAATCACCAGATCGATTTTCCCGTCGGGGGTCCGGAGTCGACCCACCGGCCAACTGTCCGCCCATGGCCATGGCCTGACCGGCCTTCCGCTTTCAAGACTCGTTTCCCAGGATCTGTTCAACAGATAACCGGCGACAACCGCCTTGACCCTGATCCAGCCACCGAGTGAGAGCAGGGTTAGACCAAGAATGCAGCAACCGACAGAAACAATAAAAAAAATCGCTGTTTTTGTAACTGTACATTTTTCATTGTTTTTACCCTGTGGTTTATAAATATAGTTCAATATCCCGACAGAATTTGTTGAAATCAAGGCTGCCATCAGGTTGCACGTTATTGGCCACTGTTCAGGCAAATTTTGAATCTTTTTTTATGACAATTACACAAAATAACAGCCCGGTGAAAAGGAAAACAATCCCCAACAGCAGAAAAAGTGTCGAGGGGGTTGCAGTCTGTGCCCCTCCACCGAACACGGCAGCAGCCACCTGCCGACCATGAACAGGATGAGTCTTCACCATGGCCTGTTCACTGCCTGTTCCGGCTGGCCGGCTGACCATTGTATCGGTGGCAACAAGACTCGTATACCTGCTCACCAGGTGATGTTCCAGTGCGGTTTTCAAAACGACACTCTTCACCTTCCGTTCATCCGCCCCAAGAACCAGGGATTCCATGGAAGAACGTATTTTTCGCCTGGCCCAGAGTGTCCCCACACCTTTTCTTACACCAAATTTCGTGGCATCAACAACCATTTCCCATGAGTTACCCGCCTCCCTGCCTGTAATATGCAGAGATTCATTTTCCCAGCCGGTTTTCAAAGTGACCACAAGCGGTTCACCATAATAGAGATCGGGAATGGGATTGGGATAATACTCGATTTCATTCTCATTGCTCCCAAGATCAATGCGAATATCAGAGATGACCGGATGTTCAAGTTTATTAAACAGCGCCCCCACTTTTTCCTGCACTTCGGAAACCCTGCCGATATAAGTAAAGGTCCCCCTTCCCACCCGTGCCGCCCTGGTCATGAAATAAGAGTTGGGGGCAGACCCGATACCCACAGTAAACAGGCGTGAATCCCCAAGCCTTTTTTCTATAATGCCAAAGAGTGTGTCCTCATTACCGACAGCACCGTCGGTTATAAAAATCACCTGGCGAATCCGTCTGTGATGATGTTTGCCATCCAGAGCCAGCAACAGGGCATCCTTCATCTCTGTCCCCCCGTCTGCCTGTAATCCACCAATATATCCGAGCGCTTTCTGGATATTTTTTCTTCCAGCAGGTTTTGAATCCATAAAAAGTGAACCAGCCTTCTGGTTGAAAACAATAAGATTAAAGTGATCCACGGGCTGCAACCTGGTAAGAGCCAGTTCCAACGCCTTTTTAGCCTGAACGATTGAAGTTCCGGCCATGGATCCGGAAACATCGAGAATAAAAACAACTTCTCTTGCCACTGACTCGCTCTGTACAGTGGCCGGCGGCATGAGCATGAGAAGCAGATACTGGTTTTTCCCTATGGTTTCTGCAAAGAGGGCTCCGGCTGTTTCTTTACTTTTTTCCGCCTCCCATTCGAGAACAAAATCACGATCAGCCTTAACTTCACCGTTCAACGTGATGGAATAATGCCCTTCTTCCAGTTCATTCACCCTGATCCCATGGTAGAGGGATTCAATTCTCTGCAAGGAAAAACCGCAGGCAAGATCAATGTTCAACCTGACCGGAATTGTCATTCGGCTCGCCATATCTACCGGTGGAGAGATTTTTGAACCGTCTGCCACCTGATCCGTATCCGGAGCCCAGCCGGTTGCAGAAAACCGGACCGCTTTTCCGGGAATATACCGGGGAGCCACAACCATGGGAAAACGGATCGAAAAAATGGAGTCCACCAGAGCCACCTCCTGCTGATACTCTATTCTGACAGATATTTTTTCTCCGGGTGCGATATTGGCAACATCAGTCGTGAAAATATTGGGCCTGTTCTGTTCCACCAGAGAAGACTTCCTGCCCGACCTGCGGGCCGCCTCGTGAAGTCGCCTGGCCTCCTGCTTTTCCCGAATCACCCCTTCTATCTCTCTTTCCCCAATACGCATGAACAGATGGTCAACACTGCATGCATCAGGGAGGGGAAAGAGATACCGGGCATCCAGCCACACCGGCTCCAGATTGATAAATTCCTGAATCACCGTAACCCGTGCGGTAACCCCGCTTATTTTTATGTCTACATCCTGAGAAAGAAGAGGAGCTGAAACAGTACGACCATTTTCACCCGTAAAGAGCAGTTCTCCCTGACGTGAATCCGGAACCTGGGCATCAGTTGTTCCAGAAAAAAGAAACAACAACACAAGAACCAGAGGGATGACCTGCATCACAATGCCATAATTTAAATGATTCGCTACGGTTTTTCGCTGCAAACGAAACAGTATATTCTTCATAATTCACCTCAGGAAAAAAATAACTTCTTTAAATTCTCCAAATTTTTTCTCAATAAACTGCAGAAGAGTGATCATGAACTGAAGAAAACATGACAAGTTGCAGAAAAAAGATGATGGAAAGTGATGGCTCTCATATTTTTCACATGGCCCGGCACGACCTGACTCTATGACTCGGTCACAAAAAACTGATGAAAATCCCGTCTGCAACGAGACAACCCTTAACTCGTGCCTGTCCATAAATGGTCTTTTTGTCCGATATCTGCGTTGCCCGAAAAATTTTATCCTCGGAATATCAATTATATGCCTGCGGTAAAATTTCCCGTGCGCCTTGATCTCGAACAAAAATCCTCATTTCTGGACAGACACTAGATAATTTCATAAGATTTTAGTTTTTTATGCAGGTGGCTTCGTTCCAGACCGACCTGGTCTGCGGTTTTGGTGATATTATGCCCATTGAGGTCAAGTTTCAACCGGAGATATTCCTTTTCAAACATTTTTTTTGCCGTTCTGAAATCCATATTGAGATAATTACCGAAAGCACTGTTGTTTCCATTCACCGGAGCGGTCTGGTTAGTGCTGAGAAAGAGACGGACCTGGTTGTCTGTAATTTCCTGTTCCGGGCACATGATTGCCAGTCGCTCGATGAAATTACGCAGTTCCCTGACATTACCCGGCCAGCTGTGGTCCATGAGTGCTTTGAGAGCCTTGTCTGTAAACTCCTTGCGTTTAAGACCTTTTTTCACCAGGCTTTGCATGAGCGATTCAACAAGCATGGGAATATCTTCAAGTCTCTCCTTGAGCCGGGGGACATGGATGGGGACGACGTTCAGGCGCCAGAACAGGTCTGCCCGGAAATTTCCCGCTTCAATTTCCTCCTCCAGATTTTTATTGGTTGCCGCAAGAACCCGGACGTTGACCTGGATGGTTTTGTTTCCGCCAACCCGCTCAAATTTCTGTTCCTGGAGGATCCGCAGTATCTTTGCCTGGGTATTGAGGCTCATATCACCAATTTCATCCAGGAAGAGGATACCGCCGTCAGCCTGATCGAATTTGCCCCGTTTGCTTGTATGAGCACCGGTAAAAGACCCTTTTTCATGGCCAAAGAGTTCGGACTCAATAAGTTCTTCCGGGATGGCCGCGCAGTTGACTTCAATCATCGGCAGATCCCGGGAGAGTGACTTGTGGTGGATGGACTGGGCGACCAGCTCCTTACCGGTACCGTGATCTCCACGGATAAGGACCCAGGCATCGGTGGGAGCAACCATTTCTATCTGTTTTTTGAGGGCGGTGATGACTTCTGATTTGCCGGTAAGAACGGGTTTTTTGTGACTGCCCTGTTTGAGAAGCAGGTTTTCCTGTTCAAGTTTTGCAAAGCGCAACCCGTTACTGATGGCAAGAATCACCTTGTCATAGGAAAGCGGTTTTTCTATAAAATCAAAGGCTCCCTTGCGGGTTGCCTGAACGGCAGTTTCAATTGTGCCATGGCCTGAGATCATGATGACAGGCATGTCAAATTTTTCCCTGATTTTTTCCAGGGCCGTCATGCCGTCCATATTATCTCCCAGCCAGATATCGAGGAGCACAAGATCAATATTTCTGGTTTCAAGCAGCTCCAGACCTTCTTCGGCGGAGGAGGCGCAGATGGATGAAAAACCTTCGTCTTCAAGTATGCCGGACAGTGATTCCTGAATACTTATCTCGTCATCAATGAGCAGGATGCGTTTGTTCATGAAATATCCCTGTTTTCCCGATTGGCAAGGGGGAGCTCTATGATAAACACAGAGCCCGTCGGTTCATTGTCCTGGACCCGGATATAGCCATTATGGTCGGAAATGATAGTTGACACAATGGCAAGACCGAGTCCTGTCCCCGTTTTCTTGGTGGAAAAATACGGTTCGAAAAGTTTGAGTTTATTCTCCTTGGAGATGCCGGGGCCATTATCTGCTACTTTGATAAAAACATTTTCCATCTCTTTATCGGGAGAAAGCTCGATAGTGATTGTACCGCCATCGCTTAAAACTGCAACACTGTTGTCGATGAGATTGATCAGACACCGTTTCAACTGTTCCCTGTCAAAACTGAAAACCGGTATCGGTTCCGTTTCAACGCAGCTGAAGATTATATGCTTGTGTGCTTCCTTGTAGAGGATAAGTGTGTTTTCCACAAGTTTTGTCAGATTGTTTGGGGATTTCTGCACCTTGGGCATACGGGCAAACTGGGAGAACTCACTCACCAGTCGTTTCAGTTCATCCACCTGGGTGATGATGGTGTTTGTGCATTTATCAAACACACTGTTCTGTTCCGCCAGTATTTCCGGATAGCGTCGTCGCAGTCTCTGGGCTGAGAGTTGAATGGGGGTGAGAGGATTTTTTATCTCATGGGCAATACGCCGGGCCACTTCGCGCCATGCGGCAACCCGCTGCATTTTTTCAAGCTTGGTCAGATTGTCAAAGACCAGAACAAAACCGAGGGGATTGCCTTCTTCATCTTCAAGCCGGGTGAAATTCACAAGAAGAGAATAGTTCTTGCCTAACACGTTGAGCCTGATATGCTGCTCCACAGTAATCTTGCCCGTATCGTTAAGTTCATCAATGAATCCCTGGACAATAGCTGCCTGGTAAGGGGGGAGAACCTCATTGAAATTGAGGCCTATAAAGAGGGTTTTGTCTATATTAAGGAGGGTTTCCGCAAACCTGTTGATAGTGATGATCTGACCGGTTTCATCCAGTGAAATTACCCCGGCAGAGACATTTTGAAGAATAATTTCTGTATATCTTCTTCTCTGTTCACTCTCCTGAGAACTCCTCTGCAGTGCCCGGTGAGCCTCGGCCAGCCTTTTATTACTGGAATTGAGGTTGATTGTCATCTTATTGAAAGATTCAACGAGCAACCCCATTTCATCGTTTGATTCATGTTCCATTTTGAACTCAAGGTCGCCTTCGGCCACACGTCGGGTGGCAAGTACCAGTTGTTCTATCGGTTCGGTAATACCTCTCGATATATAGAGGCCGAACCAGATGGCCGCGAAAATGATAAGGAGGGTGACAATCAGCAGAATAATCAGCAGCCAGAATTTGAACGGTTCTTTGAAGTGTTTGAGCTGTCTGTACCCTTCAAGCCCTCTGGAAATCGTGGTCATTCTGGCAAGCTGGTCATTTTTCACCAGAAGGGAGGTGACAAGAACCCCCTTGCCGAGATTTTTACTGCCTATCTGTACTTCGGCGATTGAGCGGACAAGGTCTCCCTTTTTCATTTCCTGAATCAATGTTTTCTGTCCCTTCTTTTCGCGAATTTCCTGAATTACACTGGCCGGAATGGCCGGCAGGATCATGTTACGGAGCAGGGGCCCCCGTACCGCGATTTCCAGGTTTTTGTCGTTGGTAATGAGGGTGAGGCTGTCCGGGCCATTGATTGGATTGAACTCGAGTATATTTTCCAGAGTTTTGCTGATCGTTTCCGTGGTGTACGAAGAGATATCAAGATTTTTAAGACGGTCCGCGATGCCCTTGTTCATCAGAGTGACCTGATCTTCCTTGTCCCGCAGCAGGGACTGGGCAAGCTGGAGGGATTCGGTCAGAGAGTCCTCGATACTGGCATTGAACCAGTAATCCATGCTTGTTGAAACAAACTGAAGCGCAACAAAAAAGAGGAGGATGGTGGGAATCAGGGTCAGGGAGAGAAAGGAGGCGATCAGTTTTGTCTTCAGCTTGTTGCCGAGCCGGTTGACCTTTCTTTCAAAGAGCAGTTCCGCCAGATTTCTTAATACCAGGAAAAGGACAAAAAGAACAAGGAGTACATTAACATTGATAAGGGCGAAGATAAGAATGTTATTATTGAAAGGAAGCACGTTCTTTTTGAACAGGAGGCTCTGGATCCAGATGAGAAAAGGGATCAGGAGGATACAGAACAGGATAACACGTCTGATCAGCCTGCGTTTCTGCTGCCGCTGCTGCTCCGTATACGGTCGTCTTGAACCTTTTTTTTCTGGAATTATCTGTACCATTTCAGTGTTGTCTTCTGAATGCGTGACGGTTTCGTGATATTTTTTCGATAGGGATATGCCTCCTTCGGGGACATCCGCTTACAGATTCAGGAATTACAGTTCAGTAGTAATTAAAACACATGGTTATTAATACCGTGAGGAGTTACCTTGTACCTGTCCATAGTTGGTCTTTTTGCCAGATATCTGGGGCGCTCGAAAAAATTTATCCCCGGAGGTAAGCGTAGACTCCGATATCAATTATATGCCTGCGTCTCGAACAAAAATCCTCATTTCTGGACAGACACTACCTTAATATTTGAACTCAATTGTCTGCCAGTCTGTTTTTACATCCCACCATGACAGGAACGGCAGTATATTGTGTAAACTTAAGGGAAGTGTTTTGCGGTAAAGATCGGCTTTGATTCTGATTTTATAAAGATTATCCGGGATGAGCTGTCCCAGTTCCACAACTTTAGCACCATTTATTTCGTTTATGACCTTCTGCGCTTCAAAGAGTGAACGAAAGGTGTGGGTTTTGTTTTTCTCTTCTTCAACGGTTACCTTGTATGATTCCTTGAGAGTGTCAAACTCCATGGTGTGATGCAATGTTATGGAGGAAATCATTTCATCGGGCCAGTTTTTCGCAGTTTTATACAGTTCGATATAGAAGGTGAAGTGGAGGGGAATGCCACTGTGTAAAACCTCTATCATTTCAGAATTAAAGCTGTTTTTCAATGATCCAAAGAGAATGAGATGGGTCTCGGAAGTTGTCACAGTCAGTTCTTCTATGGTTGCTTCTGGTTTTGAACTGTCTTCAGCTATCAGGTGGGGAATGTGAAAAGAAAAAGTCAGAAAAAAGAGAAGGCTGAACAAAAAAATGAATGGTTTCAAAGTCATAATTATATATAAAACAAACAGCCCAAGGGCCGGATAAAGATATATTGAACTTGGGGCCCCTTTGAAAAATTACAGAGCAATATTACGTCATTTCATCGTTGACGTGACACTGGGTACCCATGAGGTGTGAATTGACTTCAATTTACCTGATATGGTTGGTGTTGTCCATTACTTGACAGTGGAAATTAAGTGATAATGGTAGCTGCTACAATGTAAGAGGTTGAGGGTGCTGCCGGCAGGTCTGATAAAGAATGCACATTTACCGGCAGGCTGAGTTCATGGATAATCAGAAATTGGTCAATATCCCATGGCCGCTTTCAGGTACAGCCGTTGCGGTCAGGTGGAAAAAAGGTGAGGAGAAAAAAATGCGTGTAGCGATACCTGCAGTGAATCCAGGAGGTCTGAAAGCTCCCCGGTCCGGTCATTTTGGTCATTGTGATTTATTTACCGTGATTGATCTGGATGAAACGGGAGAGACAGTCAACATTGAAAATGTTGAAAATGGAAAACATGAGGCCGGTGGATGCATGGTCCCGGTGCAGATCCTGAAAAATGCGGGCATTGAGGCAATTGTGGTCGGCGGTATGGGTGCCAGACCAATGCAGGGTTTTGCTGAGGCCGGTATTGATGTTTATTTTGCGGATCGAAACAGGTTTGTGACTGTGGAAGACGTGTTGGTTCAGTTTTTAGAAAACAGGCTGCCGGTCATGCACCCCGATCAGGTTTGCACGGGATCGGGCAATTGCCACCACTGAGTGGTTGAATTTTTGGCCTGGAGTCTGTATAAAAGGCAGAGAGTAACGAACGTATGTCCATAAATCGTCTTTTCGTTCACGTTCTTTGCCGTCACGAAAAATCTCATTTCCGGACAGACAGTAACGAATCCCCTTCGGGTTCGTTTTAAATTCAACCACTGATTATTATGTCACCAAGACCAAAAAAGCTGAGAAGATGCCGGGGAAAGTTCTGTGGACTTGCTTTCAAACCTGCCGGAACGCCTTTAACGGAGCTGGAACAGATACCGCTCCACAGGGACGAACTTGAGGCGTTACGGTTGTGCGACGGCAAGGGGTTGACCCAGGAAGAAACAGGCAGGAGTATGGGCGTTTCACGGGGAACTGTCCAGCGGATAATTACTGCTGCCAGAAAAAAAACGGCCAGAGCCCTGACGGAAGGGGCGGCCCTTGTCTTCGTGGACGAAGAGGAAAAAGAGTCGTCCTGAATCCGGCGACGGATACTCTTCGAGGCTGACTCCCGGCATGCGAGAATCTTGTTTGTGGACAGACATTATTCAATGTAAATAGTAATTGCTCACATGTACCCCAGCTTTTCACGGTCTCTTTTGTCCGCATAGGTTGGATATGATTGCTACCCCTGTGACCAGTTACTGGGAAAGTCCTGCCTGTAAAATCATCAATTTCCATCTGAAAAATATTTTCGGGCACT
>NZ_JBPLBA010000148.1:0-14400 GCF_054039375.1 Desulfomarina sp.
CGGAGGTAAGCGTAGACTCCGATATCAATTATATGCCTGAGGTATAATTTCCTGTGCGCCTTGATCTCAAACAAAAATCCTCATTTCTGCACAGACACTATCTATATATTGCAAATACAGACAAAACACCCATCATGATTATTTGAAAAAACCATTCCTGATTACATATAAAAATCAGCCTGATACTTGTGATACTGGGAATGTGGCTGAATTTCATGGATAATCAGAAAACCATTTGCCTTCTGGAGAGAATTGAAGTGAACTATAAGTCTTAATAATGAATTAGAAAATTCAACCTGGATATCAGAAACGTTTTGCAGATTTGACCATATATTTTTTTATTATCTTGTCCGTATTTTTCAGCATCTTTTCTCTGTCAAAAACAATTTTTGTCCCTTGAGTATCCATAATTACCAGATACTTTTCCCGGCTGTTTTCAAACAAAGCAACAAGATGGGCAAAATTCCTGACTGCCACACCGTTCACGGTTTTTATGACATTGTCAGCCAGTTCGTGGTAACCGACATTGATCTTATCAGCCAAAACCTGTGAGAGAATTACAATTTCCTGTGTCTGAAACTCAAGATCCCCATTCAAATAATAATCCATGAGTTCAACCGGGGCAGACCGATACCAGTCTGCTGCACTTCCATACTCCGTGAGATAGTTCAGTGTAAGTGGTTGAAAGACAACTCCCCCAAAAATATAGTATCGGGGCAATACTTCGTGTTTATAGGGAACTAATCGATCAAAACCTACCGAGCGCTGCAATGGCACCTCTATACTGATCTTTTTCCCATCCCTTTTTAAACCAAGGGTTACTGTCTCACCTATCTGTTTTCTCTGAATGATATACCCAAAAAAAGTTCTCTGCCCTTTTCGGAACTCTATCGTCCCGTCATAGGCAACATCTTCTCCATCAACAGACAGGATAACATCTTCTTTTTTTAACAACCTGGGTGAAGGTGAACCTGGAGAAATATCATTGATTAAAGCTCCATTTTCTTCGTCCTCAAGTTTGTAATAGCTTCTTAAATATGGACTTTCAAGTTTCTGCATGGAAATTCCAAGATCAGGAATTCCCCCGATGGATCCGTCCTCAGTATCTTTCAGAAACTGTAAAATAACAGGTGCCGGAATCATATATCCGATATTGTCGTAGCCACTGTTCATTCCCTGGAATGCAACACCGGCAATTTTCCCGTTAAAAATAACTGGGCCACCGGAATTCCCGGCATTGATTGACGCATCAATCTGACAGGAGAGAAGAAATGATCCACTGTAAGCGTAATTTATGTGCTCTATCCTTGATACAACCCCCTCAGTAATGGACAGCTTGTCTCCCCCGTCGGGAAAGCCATAAACAGCTACTTTATCCCTCACATCGGGCAAAGCACCTATCTGCAGAGGTGTCACCCCTGTAAAAAATTTCCTCTCGGCAACTTCGAGAAGAGCAAGATCACTCTCATGGTCGAAATACTTGACCTCAGCTGAATATTTTTCCGTCCTGCCCGCACGCCGCACATGAATGAAGACACTGTCACTGACCACATGAGCATTGGTCAATATCATATTGCCTTCAATTATGAATCCGGTTCCATGGGTCGTGAGCTGACCGACGTTCTGCCACGGTTGCTGGAAATTTGGAGAATTTCTTACCGTTTGAATTTTAACAACAATTTCTGCCGGGGAAATGGCATTTCCCTCAGCCGAAAGAAAAAACAACAGAATAAAAACAGAGAAAAAACAAAATGTTAGAAACCTGAAACCTGTCATATTGTAAATCCACCAGTAACTTCTCACAAGAACAACAAGTCTGTGATTATATTACCTCTTAACTTAAATTGCTCACCTGCCACAGGTTTTTGCATGCTCTTTTGTTCGCTTATAGCCTTACCCTGCAGGCAAAAGAGACCATGAAAAGCCGAGGTGCCGGAAAGTAATTATTATATAACAGCATATCGGCTACATTGTTCACATCATAGTGGACTGACTTCACCTATATCTGATGTATCAACCTGCACATGTGCCGGATTCCCATCATACTGAACCTCGCTGGTGCCACCGACACTGCCGGAAAGATTGTCGGTTACAAAAATTTTAGCTTCAGTGGCATCTTCGGTGATGATTTTTACATTCTGGACATGAAAATCCTCCCCATCAAACTCCGATGCGCCCTGCAACCGCAACTCAAGTTCTCTGGTGGACCCGGCAAGCCTCATGGTACTCGCACCTTCAAGGTCAACCAACAATTTATCTGAAGAACAGGTGTTCAGAAGGCCAACCAGATCACTGCTGCCACTGGCTGCTATTTTCTCCAATGTTTTCTTAATTGTAATTTTGAGTACCATTGGATTCTGCGTGCAAACCGCACCTTCTGAAAAGACCGTCAGTTTCCCGTTTTTCACTTTGGTAATTATTTTTGAATGAAGATTTGAATCTGCTGTTATTTCAACGCGCTGCCTGTCACCACAGGAAAGATGCACATCAAAAACACCTTCAACATTTATTTCACTGAAAGGCTCCGCATGACGCACCTCTTCCGTCATCCTGCTATTACCCTGGATGCAGTCACCACCGACAATACCACCTGTGTTCACCTGGTTATTCACACCAATATTGATATTTTGAAATCCAAATAAAAAGAACAGACAAAGTAGAACCAGACCATACCGCAGTCGAAAAACCTTTTTGAAAAATGTCATATTTTCATCACCTCATGGCGCTGAATGATTTTTTCAGATTATTTTTTACAACCCGGGTATCTCCTGGATCTCCGTAAGTACGCATATATACCGTTCTTGTTTCTCCGGAAACCGTATCGAGAACAAACGCTCCAACTGCCCCGCTTCCGCGGTTCAGCTGAGTAGCCCAGGAAGAAATCTGGTATCTGCCGTAATTCAAGGTCGAATTCTGATAATCAGAAGCTGCCCCCATCAGCAGAGAGACAACAAACAGACACAATGCACCAATAGTAAAAGAAACAATCCTTTCCCGCCAAATATTTATTTTCTTATCCATGATCAATTCCAGCACTGCCTGGCCAGCAACAGAAATCCTTATCCTTTACCAAAAGCACAGGCACTACTGCTCTTATGTATAATTTGAAAACTTCATTCTTTATGGATAAACCAGCATGACTGGACTGGAAAGCTCAGCCACAACAGGCAATGAAAATCCGGATTGCAACAGAAAGACCTTTGTTGTGGGATTTTCAGATAAATAAAGAACAGCCTCTACAGAACCGGCTGGCCAGACCAGCTGTTAAACCGGAGGAAATAAGGCTCAGCCATTTTTGGATTTCCGGATGCAGACCGGAAACTTAAAATGCATGATCCTGTCAGGCGAAGCGGGATTCCGCTTCACCCGACAGACAGGTTTACAGTGTTTATAAAACCGTTAAACATAGAGAATACTCTCGTTTTACGACTGTGCTTTGGCTGCAGAATAATCATCAACCTGGGCACCATGTCCTTCCACTTCTATAACATCATCAACACCGGGAATTGAAGCACCGAGAATATCTTCAATATCCTTTTTGGTTACCCGGAATTTTACAAAGGCATTACCTTCTTCATCCCAGCCGTAATCAACAAGATCAGCCAGGTAGGTTGTGGCCATTACCTTCACTTTAACAATATCGGAGGTCAGGATGTAATTTTCAACGGTTGTTTTACTCTCCAGGGTAAAACCGACAACGGTTTTCACGAGATTTTTATACCCGTCAAGTTCTGCCGCACGCAATGCCCTGAGAGGCCCGGCATTGGCAGGTGTGGAAGTTGCAAAAGCCACCCGTTTAAAGGTTTTTCCTTTCAGGTCCAGTTCCTGGCCATCAATATTAGTGATCGTGTCAATACTGATGGAGGCCGTTGCCTGGGCTATGTCTTTTTCCGCATCATAGACAACTTCCTCAATCTTGATCCCCTGAATTTCTGCTGAGGTTTTCGATTCGGTTTTGCCAACAAAATTTGCGGCAACCATATCAACAACTTCTTCTGTCGATCTGATCTTTAAACCATATACGGATTCGACAATGGCCCGTTCCGCCAACACTCTTGCAGCACGGGTTGACATGATCTTTTTATTTCCTGCAACCGCAATGGTTGTGCCAATAAACATCATGACCAGAACACAGCTGACTGCAGTTCTTTTTAACAACATGGTCGTATTTCTCCTTCCAATAGTACAATTAAAAATCTTCAAATTTGGTAAAAAAGCCATTACCAGTCATCAGCTGACAGTTTCTTGCCAAATCTTTTCGGTTTCTTTTTGACAGGAGCTGCCTTTTTCACAGGTTCAGGTGCTGGTTGTTGAACAGGCTGAGCCTGAGCAACTTCCTGAACAGGGGCCGGGGCCGCTGCCTGCTGCTGAACCGGTTGCTCAGCAATCTGCTGCTGGACAGGAGCTTCCTGCACTGCCGGAGCAGTCTCCTGAACTACCGGTGCTGCTTCCTGCACTGCCGGTTCTTCCTGCGTTTGCTGCAGGCTGGCATAATATTTATTGATGATGTCCCTTCGGGCAAGAGTTGCCCTGGTAATAGGAATGGAAATATAAATATCAGTAAATAATTTCTCACTCACATCGTCACCATTGAAAGCAGGGTCAAATTTCTGCAGGGCATCCCTGGTTTTCGCATCAATTTCGCTGGTAATATCCACATCATACCCATGTAGAATCAACCACTGCTGAACAGCTCCAATCCTGTCTTCTTTTGACATGCGATAGTACGTTCCGGAAATTGAATCCAGAACAATTTTATCAGGCTCAGACCCCTCACCCATCAGACGCCAGTAAGGAATGGCAAGGTACCGGCCTATCAACTGCATCATGCTGACCTGTACCAGCACCCGGACAGCTTCATGCCTGCCCTGAACTTTTTTAATCGTTCCTTTGGAACCGAAACTCGGGCCAAAAAGAGTTATCGCCAGTTCTTTCTCACGGAGTCCTTTATACACCTCCATGCTGTTAGTCGTTGTCATCCTGGGAATACCGGCCAGAGTCTGGAAATCTTTGAGATTGAAATCCAGGGTTATTCTTGCCTTACCATATTTGGCAGTATCTCCAAAACTTCCGCCGACAGTTCCTGTAGGAAACCAGCTTGGTACTCCCTTCACATCAAATTCGGCATCTACGTTTGTTCCTTCTCCCCTCGTCTCCAGTCCACGATCAAATTCGGTAATACCACCGGTAATCACCACGTCGGGGATAACCTTGTCTTCAAAATTACTGTATCCGGAAACCATCTGGTTCTGAATGTACGCAGGATCATATTCGATAAAGAGAACATTGCCCCCGATGGAGTTTAGGGTGCTTTTCATTATTTCTGTTATGTTTCTCTGAATCTCTCCTCCGGTGGTAACGGAAGTACCTGTTTCATCAGCTATATCCTGACTCTGAACCTTCATATACCCGGTATCATAAATCTCTGTCATCAGACCAAGATCAAGAAGTGCCTGGCTGTATGAAGTAATTTTCTCAACCGGGGCACTTTTCTGGAGTTCCACATCAACATTATGAGGATTCATATCCCCACATGCGGACAACAGAAAAAAGACCAGACTGAGAAAAAGCACTGTGAGTACATTCCGTGAAAAAGAAAAACTGATCCTGGAAGAACTGACGGTTGCAGTCTTGTTTAGTATCATATCTAACAATCCAATTTAGAAATTACAGAAAAGACAATATACAGATATCTTACGATGCCCGCCCAATACAAGAACCACCACGAAAATCCGGACTGCAGACAACCCCGCAAAACAAAGGTGTTGAAACAGGTCCCCATAAAAGTGACTGTTTCGAGCTACTGCCCCATGATGGCTGGAAAGTACTAAGAATAAAACCTTCCTTGATTATTTTCCACAACAAACTTCCAGGGGGCGGAAATCCGGTATTCAGGATTTAATCGGCAACATTCGTTTTCGGGCCTCTACTCTGGTCTATGATGTAAATATCGCCTTTAACCCTGCTTCCAGCACCAAGAACAACACTGTTCATATTCGCATCACCCTTCTTGCCCTTGCCGTTCTTGCCTTTTTTACCCTTCATCATGTTCGCCTTGCTTTTGGCATTGATAACAATGAACTTGATGTTTTTATCGGCTTTACCCAAATCATCATATTTGGACATTCCATCATCGGTGAACTTGGAAATACCATCATCCAGGTCACCGGCCAGAACAGAACCACCTGTAACAAACGGTACAAGCAGGAATATAAATATCACTACATATCGTAATCTCATGATCCGTCTCTCATATCTGACTACAGTCTTATCTGGAGGTGAAACAGTAACAGGGACCCTGCCCTGCTTTTTACAAAGCAGGGACCCTGTCGACTACCCCGTGCTATTCATTATTCTACAGAAACAGAACCCATGCTGGCTTCATTACCCTTACCGATTGCCATGTTGATGGCTTTTTCAACCTTGGAATCGTTAGTGATCACACCAGTCTTCCCAACGGTACTGCCTTTGATATTAACAGTTCCCATGTTGGCGGTATTGTTTTTCCCAATCGCCATATTGATAGCTTTTTTGACTGTACTTTTATTGGACACCCTTCCATTAATTTTGGCATTCTGCATATTGATGGTGCCCATATTGGCAGTGTTACCTTTACCGATCGCCATGTTGATGGCCTTCTCGACCTTGGAATCATTTGTCACAACACCGGTTTTGCCAACAGATCCGCCTTTCATATTTATGGTACCCATGTTGGCGGTATTGTTTTTTCCAATCGCCATATTGATAGCTTTTTTGACCGTACTTTTGTTGGATATTTTACCATTAACTTTGGCATTCTGCATATTAATAGTACCCATATTGGCGGTATTACCTTTACCGATCGCCATGTTGATGGCCTTCTCAACCTTGGAATCATTTGTCACAACACCGGTTTTACCAACAGTTCCGCCTTTCATGTTAATGGTTCCCATGTTGGCAGTATTGTTTTTACCAATTGCCATGTTGATGGCTTTTTTGACGGTACTTTTGTTGGATATTTTCCCTTTAACCGTGGCATTCTGCATAGTTATAGATCCCATATTGGCAGTATTACCTTTACCAATCGCCATATTGATGGCCTTTTCGACCTTGGAATCATTTGTTACAACACCAGTTTTGCCGACAGTGGATCCCTTCATGCTGATGGATCCCATCCGTGCTTTGTTGTTTTTCCCGATCGCCATATTGATGGCCTTTTTGACGGTACTCTTATTTGACACTTTCCCATCAATTTTCGAGCCTGCCATTGTATTTGATACGCTCATCGCCAGTGCCATTCCAATAACGCCTACTAAGATCTTCTTTTTCATAATCTGTGCCCTCATTTTTGATTTGTTTTTGGTTAATTGCAACAACGTTACTACTACTTGATAATTACAGAGTTTTTATTTGAAACTTGCCCTCCCGTTGCGATGTTGATGTTTTGGCCAAAACTGAGTGGTGATTTGACATCATTCACCACAATCCCTGTTCCTGAATAAACATGCGCATTGCCTATACTTCCGCTATTAACAGCAACAGTACCCGAATTAGCCTGGGCTCCGCTGCCTAATGCCAGATTAAGAGCTCCTCCTCTGACTCTTGTGGAAACACTGCCTACACTCGCATTCCTGATTACGGTCGCCCCCATGTTGGCTTCTGTTCCACGTCCAAGAGCCAGATTCAAAGCTCCACCGCCCACACTGTTTGAGATACTTCCCCGAACATTTGCACCCTTCAGTTCAGTCGCCCCCTGATTCGCATGGGCCCCACTTCCAAGAGCCAGGTTTACTCCGGCTCCACTTACTTTATTGGTAACACTTCCTCTGACTGTACTGTTACTGGCCTTAATGGCACCCTGATTGGCAACAGCACCTCCACCGGCTGCCAGATTCACAGCAGCACCGGTTACCTTGTTTGTGATATTGCCTCCAATTGTAGTATTTGTCAGACTGGCAGCCGCCTGATTCGCTTCCGCACCACTTCCAAAAGCAAGGTTGGCTGCAACTCCGGCTACTCTGTTATGAACATCACCCTTTACAGTACTGTTCTTCATCACTATGGCACCCTGATTGGCTTTGGCACCACTTCCCGCAGCCAGGTTAATAGCACCACCTGCTACAGTATTGGTGACATTCCCTTTCAGGGTGGAATTTTTCATACTGACAGCCGCCTGGTTTGCCTCGACATTGCTGCCGAAGGCGAGGTTGGCTGCAGCACCGGCGGCAGTGTTCACAACTGATCCCTGAAGTGTAGAATTATTCATGCTGACCGCCGCCTGATTCGCCTCAACATTGCTCCCTGCAGCCAGGTTTACAGCAGCACCACCAACAGTATTGATGATATTACCGCCCTTCAGAGTCGAATTCTTCATATTCACAGCCGCCTGATTGGCGGTTATCCTGTTACCGAAAGCCAGGTTGGCTGCAGCACCGGCGGCAGTGTTTACAACAGTACCCTCCAGGTGAGATCCCGCCATGTTGACCGCCGCCTGGTTAGCGTCAATTCTGTTTCCTGCAGCAAGGTTCACAACAGCCCCCCCTGCAGTATTGATAGCATTTCCTTTCAGGGTGGAATTCTTCATACTGACTGCTGCCTGGTTGGCGTTAATCCTGCTGCCGAAAGCCAGGTTGGCTGCAGCACCTGCCGCTGTATTCACAGTTGTACCCTCCAGGGTTGACCCTTCCATACTGACCGCCGCCTGATTGGCATTCACTTCGTTACCGATGGCGATGTTCACCCCGGCACCTGCAAGAGTATTGACCGCTGTTCCCCTGAGGGTTGAATCCTTCATGGTTACTGCCGCCTGATTGGCTTTAATTCTGTTTCCGGCGGCAAGGTTCACACCTGCGCCGATAACCGTGTTGACAACAGTACCTTCAATTTTGCTTTTTTCTGCTTTTACCGCTGCCTGATTCGCTTCTATCCTGTTGCCAAAGGCCAGGTTTGCAGCTCCGCCACCAACCGTGTTGACTACCGCGCCTTTTATATGAGTTTCCTTCGCCTGGAGAGCAGCCTGATTCGCTTCTATGGCGTTACCGGCTCCCACGTTGATTGCTCCTATCCCGATTCCTGTATTAACAACTGCACCTTCAACCGTACTTTTCTCCAGGACCGAACTGATCTGGTTCAGTTTCATGTTATTTCCAATACCGGCATTCAGCATACTGTGGCCGATTGAAGTATTGACAATCGCCCCTTTGACCTTGGTATCAATCAGTTTTGTGGTTGCCTGGTTGGCCTCAACCCTGTTGCCCAGAGCTGCATTCACATTATTCAGACCAAGAGATGTATTTACCACCGCTCCTTTTAACTCGGAACCCTTCATGATCGTAGTAGTCTGCGATGCGGAACTCTCGTTGCCGATGGCCACATTGACTGCATTCTGACTGATCCCTGTATTGACAACTGCCCCTTCGATCTTGCTGTCCTTAATTCTGGCGGCAACCTGATTGGCTTCGGTTTTATTGCCAATGGCGGCATTGATCACATTCTGACCACCGGAAGTGTTAACAATGGCACCCTTGAGCTCCGAATCCTTCATTATAGTAGATGCCTGGGTAGCAGAACTCTCGTTACCAATGGCGGCATTTATGGCATTCTGAGCAACAGATGTATTAATGATTGCCCCCTTGACCTTCGTCCTGTCCAGAATGATTGAAGACTGGGTGGCATGGGTCTTGTTGCCTATGGCCGCATTGACTGCATTCTGACTGATCGCAGTATTTACTGTTACACCTTTGAGTTCTGAGTCTTTCATGACCGTGGAAGCCTGAGTGGCAGAACTCTCGTTACCAATGGCCACGTTCACAGCATTCTGCATGACTGAGGTATTGATAACAGCCCCCTTGACTTTCGTTCTGTCTAGGACAATTGAAGACTGGGTAGCGTGGGTCTTGTTACCGATGGCCGCATTGACCGCATTCTGAGCCACAGCCGTGTTGATTGTCACTCCCTTTATCTCGGAGTCAGTCAATACTGTTGACCCCTGCGTAGCCGAACTCTTATTGCCGATAGCAGCATTCACAGCATTCTGCATGATGGAGGTGTTAATAACGGCACCGTCAACCTTGGTTCTTTTCATCTTGATTGAGGACTGGGTGGCATGGGTCTTGTTACCTATGGCCACGTTGACTGCATTCTGGCCGACTGCCGTATTAACTGCCACACCTCTCAGCTCTGATCCCTCAAGTACAGTCGATGCCTGGGTCGCCGAACTTTCGTTGCCGATAGCCGCATTGACCGCATTCTGGAGAGCAGAAGTATTAATAATCACTCCTTTTACCTTGCTGTCTTCCAGGCGAATCACCGATTGATCAGCTGTTGTTTTATTACCGATAGCCACATTGACTGCATTCTGGCCGGTCACAGTATTAATCGTTGCCCCGTCCAGTTCCGTGTTCTTGATAATAGTTGATGCCTGGGCGGCGTGGCTGTCGTTGCCGATGGCCGCATTAATTGAGTTTTGGACGGCTGATGTATTGATGACTGCGCCATTGACCTTGCTGTTTTCTATCCTCACGACCGATTGATCTGCAGTGCTCCTGTTACCAATGGCCACATTTATACCATTCTGTCCCACGGCAGAATTGACAACAACACCGTTTACCTTTGAATCTTTAATGACGGTGGAAGCCTGAGTTGCCCTGTTTTCGTTGCCGATAGCTGCATTTACAAGATTTTTGGAAGTCGTTGTATTGATCACCGCACCATTGACATTACTCCCCTCTATCTTGACGATAGACTGTTGCGCCGTATTTTTATTACCAACAGCCACATTAATCCCGTTCTGACCAAGCGTGCTGTTTACTACGATACCGTTCAGCGTCGAGTTCTTCATCAGCACAGAACTCTGTTCTGCAGTGTTTTCATTCCCGATGGCCGCATTAACCAGGTTTTTACTTGTTGTGGTGTTCACGATCCCACCGTTCACCTTACTGCCTTCGAGGCTGATAGAGTTCTGAATGGCTGTATTTTTGTTACCTATGGCCACATTGACCGCGTTTTCACTGCGCGACGTATTGACTGTAAAACCGTTTACGGTGGAATCCTTGATAGTGGTGGAAGCCTGAACCGCAGTATTTTCGTTGCCGATAGCTGCATTTACAAGATTTTTTGAGTCGGAATTATTTAATACAACACCGTTAACCGTACTGCCTTCAACCCTTACGGTAGCCTGATCAGCCCTGTTACCACTGCCGATGGCCACATTGATCAGATTATTCCCCTTGGAAGAATTGATAAGTGCTCCGTTGACCTGCGAATCTTTTACTACTGTCGATGCCTGTACCGCTTCATTATCCTTTCCGATTGCCACATTGACCAGGTTTTTCGAATCAGACGTATTCAGGATACCACCATTTACCGTACTTCCCTCAACCCTGACAGAAGCCTGATCGAGTTTATTCCTGCTGCCAATGCCGACGTTGACCAGGTTCTTTCCCCTGGACTTGTTATAAACAACACCATTAACGGTAGTATCCTTCAAGGCAACTGAAGATTGATTGGCAGTATTTTCACTGCCGATAACCACATTGATCGGAGTCTTGGTATCAGTATCATTCATCACCCCGCCGCGAACAGTGCCACCTTCCGCGGTGATGGAATCCTGATTCGCCTTATTTTTGCTGCCGATCGCCACATTCACGCTCGTCCCGCTTTTCACCTTATTCCTGAGAACTCCGGTGACATTAATATTTTTCAGGACAATTGAATTCATATTGGCTTTATTGTCTTTGCCTATAGCGATATTGACATCACGATCCATTTTGGTGGGGATGTTCAGGACAGCCCCCTTGATGCTTGATCCTGCAATTGCTGAAGATGAAAGTGAAAGTAAATGGACCAGAAAAACGACAACCAATGGCCCAACCGGGAACTTTTTCCTGTTTTCTCGGAGAGAGGAAATTAACAACATGATTTCACCAAAGTGTATGTATTTTGTTTAGTTAGACTTGACTGGTCTGCTTGTGATGCTTTTTTAAAAATAGATGTTTTAAGTATAACGCATAAGTTGGGCAAGAACAAGGAAACCACTTCAAAAAACTCTTTGAATCCCCTGTTGTTCAGACGTTTTCGACCTATCCTTACTCTGCATGTTTTATTCATTTTTTTGTCTGAACACATCATCCCGACCCCTTATACAGAAGGCTGTTTATGCTATTTTACAGAAATCGTATCATTCCTTCTTCTTAATTACAATTGTACCAGCAAAATCTTACAAATTTCCCAACAAAACACGAAAACTGCTCCACTACTGTGTTATGCCTCACCGCCATAAAACTCCTGCAAATTCTATCAGGCTTTTTTTACTCTCACCATTTTATTAATTGAACCGGTGAGTTTTTCGCCTTTCTGTTCATGAGTGTTCAACAACATCAAAAAGGTTCATTTTTTTTTAAAAACATGTAATTTATTCCCCAGGACAGAGAAAATGAGAATATATATTCATCCAGGATCCTTGAAATTGAAAAACAGATGACCAGGTAATTACTCACAGGCACCCCAGCTTTTCACGGTCTCTTTTGTCCGCATAGGTAGGCTATGGCAAACAAAAGAGCCTGCAAAAATCTGTGGCAGCTGTGAGCAATTACAGTTCAGAGATTATAAAACCATAGAGTTGCTACCCCTGTGACCAATTACATGACCAGACAACGCTCATTGCTGGAAAAAACAAAACTGCCTGAAGACCTCCCACTCGCCGAAAAATGCCGACCTTCCTCTATTGACTTGATTGAAGGGCAGGAAAAACTTCTGGCAGAAAACTCTCCTCTGCGGCTAATGATTGAAAAAGATGCTTACTCTTCTTTTATCCTCTGGGGCCCTCCAGGGTGCGGTAAAACAACCATAGCCAGGTTAATTCAGGCAAATACCAGGCATGCCTTCTGCCCTTTCAGTGGAGTTCTCAGTAAAATTGCGGAAGTAAAAAAACTGATGGAACGAGCCCGTTTCCTTTATTACAATGAAAATAAAAAAACTATTGTTTTTATAGATGAAATTCACAGATTTAACAAATCACAGCAGGACGCCTTTCTGCCCTATGTCGAATCAGGTGCAATTGTTCTTATAGGGGCCACCACAGAAAATCCATCCTTCGAGATCATCCCGGCCCTGCTTTCCAGATGCCATCTGTTTGTTCTTGAACCTCTAAAGGAAGAACATCTGCGAATCATTCTGACAAAGGCTCTTTCGAGCACGGCAAAACACCTTTCGCTTGATGACAATGCTCTGTCCTGTCTCTGTGAAAAGGCAGGAGGAGATGCCAGAAAAGGATTGAATTTCCTGGAACTCATAATTCAACAGGCAGAAAACGGAGATACAATTACCCCGGAAATAATCGAAAATGGCCTGAACAACCCCGTCCCATTTTATGACAAAAGAGGGGAAGAACATTTCAATCTCATCTCCGCTTTTCAAAAATCAATCAGAGGCAGTGATCCCCAGGCTGCGCTTTACTGGCTTGCAAGAATGATTGAAGCCGGGGAAGACCCCATGTATATAACAAGAAGACTGGTCCGGATTGCCACGGAAGATATCGGACTTGCCGATCCACAGGCCATTGTCCAGGCAGTTGCCATCAAGGACGCTGTTCATTTTCTCGGAATGCCGGAAGCCGCTACGGCCCTCAGCCAGCTGACAATCTACCTGGCAACTGCACCAAAAAGCAATTCAAGCGAAACCGCCTATAATAATGCAAAAAAAGACGCCCTTTGCTCCGGACATCTCAAAGTACCCTTGTCAATCCGCAATGCGCCGACAAAAATGATGAAAAACCTCGGGTATGGCAGCGGTTACCGCTATTCCCACGACTACAGCAATAATTACAGCTACCAGAACTATTTCCCTGAAGACATGGGTGAAAAATCATATTATACCCCCTCGAAATTCGGATTTGAAAAAGAGATTCAAAAACGACTTTCCTGGTGGAATCAACTGAAAAAGAAGCAAAACACATCCTGACAATTCAAAGGACAAAAAAACCAGGAAACATTTTCTGTATTTTCCGAACCTTCCACACACCTCCCTCACCTGACCTCTTGTTTGTGTATTTTCCCCTTGCTTTTATTGAAAATGAATCTATTGTAAAAGGAAGCGCCCACATTTTTTATTTTCTATACCCTGCGGGATTGAAGGCCTCACCGAATCCTGAATCCCGCAGGCTCGCTTACCTGCTTCGTTATCAATAGCTTGGAGTATGTAAATACTTCTGTGCCATTGAATATCATTTCTCAGCGGGTAAGTGAAAACTCTGGACTTGCCAGTTACAGGATTCAGGTCCCATTTTTCTCGTTTAACTATTAACTGCACAGGAGGAAAAATGGAAAACAGACGTTTTCAACGAATGAAAATCAATCAGTTGAGCGTGGATATCTCCGACGGGAACGGCTTCTTCTCAGGTGAAATCACAGATATGTCCCGTTT
>NZ_JBPLBA010000149.1:0-8513 GCF_054039375.1 Desulfomarina sp.
GAGCAGGTTCCGGCGATTGTCCGGGGAGAAATCCCGCTGGAGGATCTGGATGACGCAGGTCTTGTTGAGTGTCTGACGCTCTTTAACCTGCTGTACAGGGGTGGGTTTCCCCTGGTCAGTGACTATGTTTATGATTTTGTCTTCCTGGCTGAACTGAAAAAACGGCAGCCCGATCATCCTTTTCTGCAGAAGGTTGAACCGGAGCCCGTTGTCCTTGTCAAAACCGTTCCTCTGCCGATGCGGATGCTGTCCACTGAAAAGGCTTATGAATTTAAAAGTGTGCAACGGTGGACGGAGAGAATCCGCAGGGCGGCGGAAGGCATCGGTGTAGATTTTCACTCCCTGTTGTTCAGGGCAACACCGAAACTCGACGGTTTTGCAGCCTATGATGACGGTGAAAGATTGTACACCAGGGGAGATGGACGGCGGGGCACCGATATCAGCCGGGTTTTTGCCCGGGGACTTCAGGTGGCCAGGGGAGGAAAGCGGGGGCTGGGACCGGGAGAGATTGTTGTGCGGCGCAGCTATTTTCAGAAAAATCTTGCCCGGTACTACGATAATTCCCGTAATTTTCAGGCAAGCCTGATACGGGAAAAGGAGCTGGACCCACTGGCGGCTGAGGCGATCAGACAGAAAGGTGCCGTTTTTTTCCCGTTTGTTCTATTGCCGGACTGGCGTGGTGTCTGGAAGGAACTATCTGAAAACTTTGAAGATGTTATTGATGACCTGTGGGGTTGTCTTGATTTTGATATTGACGGAATTGTTCTTGAAATTCTTGATGAACGGCTGAAGGAATCAATGGGGGCAACCCGGCATCATCATCGCTGGCAGATTGCCTACAAAAAAAATACGGAGAGTGCCAGGGTCAAAGTGATTGCGGTTACACCTCAGACTTCCCGATCAGGCCGGGTGAATCCGGTAGCGGAGGTGGAACCCACAAGGTTGAGTGGAGCCCTGATCAGACGTGTTACCGTCCACCACTACGGAATGGTTCGGGAAAAGGGAGTGGGGCCGGGGAGTGTGATCGAGCTGTCCAGGAGCGGTGAGGTTATCCCGAAAATAGAAAAGGTGCTGGTGCCGGCCGAGCCGCAGCTTCCCCAAAGTTGCCCCAGTTGCAATTCCGGCCTGATCTGGGACAGTGATTACCTGCGCTGTATTGACAATATGAACTGCCCTGCACAGATAACCCATTCCATCGGCCATTTTTTCAAGACCCTTGGGAATATAGACGGTTTCGGTCCCGCTTCCATAAACAGGCTTTACCAGCATGGGATTCGTTCCGTCTATGGTATCTATACTCTCTCTGTTGGAGAATATGAGAGGATGGGGTTTGGCCCCAAACAGTCGGAAAATATGGTTGCCCAGCTGCAGCGAAGCAGAACAGAGGAGATTGAGGACTGGCGCTTTCTGGCCGCATTCGGTGTATACAGGATGGGGATGGGGAACTGTGAAAAACTCCTTGCCATGTTTCCCCTGGAGAAAGTCTTCAGTCTGACAAGGGAAGATGTGGCATCAATCAAAGGATTTAAGGAAAAAACCGCTGATGCAGTGGTTGACGGCATGAGGGCTATTTATCCTCTTTTTACTCAGCTTTACGGGCTTGGTTTTAATCTGGCAAGAACCCCTGTTGCAGGGCACGGGGAAGGGGATGAATTTTTACCGCTCAAGGGGAAAAATATTGTTTTCACAGGAGCGATGCAGCATGGCAGTCGACAGGAAATGGAAAAGCAGGCGAAACTGCTGGGGGCAAAACCGGGTAAAAGTGTTTCCGGCAGGACCGATATGCTCGTGACCGGACAGCGGGTGGGACCTGCAAAACTTAAAAAGGCGAAGGATGCCGGAATAAAAATAATGACCGAGAGGGAGTATCTGGAGATGATAGCGGACCGGACACAGGGCGGAACCAGTGAGTAGTGAGTGGTTGTCCATAGTTGGTGTCGTTCGGTCCTGATTGTTCGCAGGTGCCGCAGATTTTTTCAGGCTCTTCTTCGCTATAGCCTACCTATGCGGACAAAAGAGACCGTGAAAAGCTGGGGAACCTGTGAGCAATTACGTTCGGTCCTGTGTCCGGGGTTTATTGTTTGGGTTTGAGCAGCTCCCCGTTTTTGGCAATATTTTCATGGCCCACTTCGTCGATAAAGATTATGATCGATTCTGGAGGCTTGTTTGCTTCTCTGGCAATGACGTCTGTAACTCCCCGGCTGATTCCGGCTTTCTGGTCTTTAGTCAGTGTTCCGGCGACCCTGATATTTACATATGGCATAATTGCTCCTTTTTGTTAGAATATAAAATTCAGGTAAAAAATAAGATAGCCTGTTTCAAGGTGTATATAAAGTCTAAATTTTACTGTTTTGTTATTGTAACGGATTCAAAACGGTTCCTATTAAAAATTCATACGGAAATACAAAATATGCATATTCTGGTAACAGGCGGGGCGGGTTATATCGGCAGCCATACATGCCTTGAGCTGTTGGAAAAAGGGGCTCAGGTGAGTGTTGTCGATAATCTTTCCAATTCCAGTCGGGAATCGCTTCGCCGGGTGGAGGAACTGACAGGGAAGAAGATCGATTTTTTCGAGGTTGATATTCTGGACAGGGAGGCCCTTGCGAAAGTTTTTTCCCGATTGTCACCCGGGATTGATGGTGTTATTCATTTCGCAGGAAAAAAGGCGGTAGGGGAGTCAGTGGAAAAACCGCTTCTCTATTATCATAATAATATAACCGGTACACTGATATTGTGTGAAGTGATGGCTGAGTATGGAGTTAAGAGAATTATCTTCAGTTCTTCAGCCACGGTCTACGGTGATCCGGCGACTGTTCCCATCACCGAGGATTTTCCTCTGTCCTGTGCCAATCCATATGGACGGACGAAACTCATGGTGGAGGAGATTTTGCGGGATATTTATACTGCAGATAATGGGTGGGCTGTCTGTCTGTTGCGATATTTTAACCCGGTCGGTGCCCACAGGTCCGGGCGGATCGGGGAAGATCCGGAAGGAATACCCAACAATCTGATGCCCTATATCTCCCAGGTGGCCGTGGGGAAACTGCCGCAGCTTCAGGTCTTCGGTAATGACTATCCCACTCCTGATGGTACAGGTGTCAGGGATTATATCCATGTGGTTGACCTTGCACAGGGCCATGTCGCTGCTTTAAAGAAGCTCCTTGAATCACCGGGGGTTGTTGTCTACAACCTTGGGACAGGAAAGGGATACAGCGTACTGGAGATGGTGGCTGCCTTTGCCGGGGTCAGTGGGCGGGAGGTTCCCTACAAGATAGTCGGCCGCAGGGCGGGGGATATTGCCGCCTGTTATGCGAACCCGGCAAAGGCAGCTCAAGAGTTGGGATGGAAGGCCCGTTTCGGCCTGGTGGAAATGTGCGAGGATACCTGGCGCTGGCAGAAAAACAATCCCCGGGGATACTGAAACCTGTGATTCTGTTGTGCGCATTTCTTGTGCATCCGTTTCTCTTCTCTGGTCCTTTGCAGATCCCAGGTGTGCGACATTGTGGTGTTTTTTTATTGACATCCACACTTGGGTGAAAAAATATTGTGCATATATTGCTAATAGTTCCGGTGGGCTGTCTGTTTTGTGCTGTTTGTGCTGAAATTTGGGGTTGATATTCCATCTATCTGATGGTATTTTCATTAAAACTCAAACCAAAAGGCACTGTTTGCACAATGCGACCAAATAATAAAAAGACAATGATTTTTGGATGCGGCAATGTCATCATGGGTGATGATGGCTATGGGCCAGCCGTGGTGGATGAGCTGCATGCTCATTACGATCTTCCGGAGAACACAGAGGCCGTTGACGTGGGCACCTGTGTCCGGGAATACCTGTTTGATTATCTCCTTACTGAAGAGGGGCGGCCGGATCGGATCATTATTCTGGATGCGGTCGATTTTCCCGATCGTCGCCCCGGTGAAGTGTTTCAGATCCGACCCGATTCCATCCCTGCCAAAAAAATACACGACTTCTCCCTTCATCAGTTTCCCACGGTTAATTTATTGCAGGAACTTGAGGAAAATACAGGGATCAATATCCTGATCCTCGCGGCCCAGGTTGAATATATTCCCAAAGAAATTCAGCCGGGACTTTCTCCCGCCATGTCTGCTGCCGTGAGAAAGGCGTGTGAGAAAATAGTACAGGCAACAGTCCCGGTCAGGGAGGAATAACCGGGATTTATCACTATCCCTTTTCGAGGGTGCCAAACGAAAAAGCTTATTGAGGTGACCTTTTTATGATGTACGAATTTAAAGTCAGCGAGATGGCGGAAGAGTTCGGGGTGCATCGAAATACCATAAGGAACTGGATCAATACCGGTACCCTTCCCGCCAAGGAAGGTCCTGGACGCAAGTATCTTATGGAATTTCATGACTACCAGCTCCTCTGCGAAAAATTTGGGCGTGAACCCCATGTCCATCCTGGGAATCATGTCAGTCCTAATGCTCTGGGAGAGCTGGAAAAAACAGATGTTAAGCCCCTTGAGCTCAGTGGGGAAAAGAGTCGTTTTATTACGGATCCCTCGTTTGCTGATGCCTGCCTGACCTGTGGAACCTGTGCCAGTGCCTGTCCCATCGCTGGCGTTGACGGGCTTGATCCGAGAAAAATTGTCCGTATGGCCGTGCTGGGAATGGACGAAGATCTGATTGATTCGAGTTGGCCATGGAAATGCACAATGTGTGCAAAGTGCGAAGAGGCATGTCCTGCCAATATTCAGATTATCGCGCTTATCAGAAAGATCAGGGGGGCACGGGAGCGAGAGCAGGTTCCCGGTCCTATTCACAAGGGAGTGACCATGTGCCTGGAGCGTGGCAATAACCTGGGCATTCCCAAGGATGATTTCGTCTTTCTCTGTGAGGACCTGGGAGAGGAGCTGGCAGCTGATGAATGTCCCGGATTCAAGACGCCTATTGATGTCCATGGCGCGCGGGTACTTGTCACCGTCAACTCGAAAGAGCCGTTCGGGGAACCGGACGACATGAAGTGGTGGTGGAAGATTTTTTATGCTGCCGGGGAATCCTGGACGATTTCTTCCGAGTACTGGGAAGGGGTCAACTGGGGGCTGTTTTCTGGTGATGACGAGGCGATGAAGACGGTTGTCGGCCGGATCGTCGACAATATGCGGAGGTTGAGCTGCGAGGTTCTCCTTCTGCCGGAGTGAGGCCATGCCTATTTTGCAACCCGGTCCGGGTTGAACAGATGGTATCCGGAAGCACTCAAGGAATTCAGAATTGTCACTGTTTTTGACCTGTTGCTGGAATATGTCAACGAGGGACGGATTCAGCTCGATAAATCGGTTCATGATATGGCCACGGCGTATCATGATCCCTGTAATTACGGCAGGAAGTCACTGAAGACATTTGGTAAGGCCTATTTTGAAGAAGGGCGGGCAGTGACAAAGGCATGCTGCGAAGATGTGCGGGAGTTGAACCCGAACAGAAACGGCGCCTATTGCTGTGGTGCCGGCGGTGGTGCATGGGCCATGCCCTATGCCGAAGAGCGAGTGTTTTATGGAAGGATCAAGGCCCGTCAGATCAGTGAATCAGGGGCAAAACTGGTTGTAGCTCCCTGCCATAACTGCCGTGATCAAATCATGAAGTCCCTCAATAAGGAATATGATCTTGGTATTGAGGTGAAATACCTGTGGGAACTTGTGGCTGATTCCCTGGTTATGTCCGGGCAGAAGAAATAAGAGACTCACAACTGGATCCTGTCGGCAGTCTGTTCCTGCGGGCGTGGAAAATAACCTGAAACGTAATTGCTCACAGGTACCCCCAGCTTTTCACGGTCTCTTTTGTCCGCATAGGTAAGCTATAGCGAAGAAGAGCCTGCAAAAATCTGGGGCACCTGTGAACAATTACAGTTCAGAGGTAATAAAATCATATAATTGCTACCCCTGTGAATAGTTACCCTGAAACAAAAAACCTTTATGGAAATACAGGGTTCAGACCACATAAAAATGAGAGGAAACGTATGCTGGAGACAAAAAAAGTTGGTTCGGTAATGATCGTGGGAGGCGGAGTTACAGGAATGCAGGCCGCCCTGGATCTTGCCGATTCAGGCTATTATGTATACCTGGTCGAAAGGTCCGGAGCCATAGGCGGTGCCATGGCCCAGCTGGACAAAACCTTTCCCACCAATGACTGCTCGATGTGAATTATCGCGCCAAAATTGGTTGAGTGCGGTCGGCACTTGAATATAAAGTTGATGACGCTCAGTGAAGTCACCGGTATTGCAGGCAGTGCCGGAGATTTTACTGTCACTGTCAAGGAATCGCCACGTTACGTGGATATGGACAAATGTATTGCCTGTGGAGCCTGTACGGAAAAATGCCCCAAAAAGGTGGACAGCGAGTATGACGCAGAAACGGGTAAGCGCAAGGCAATTTACGTCAAATACGCCCAGGCTGTCCCTTTGAAATACCAGATTGATCCGGACAGTTGTATTCGTTTGAAAAAACCGGGTGCCTGCGGATTCTGTGAAAAGGTCTGTGATGCCGGGGCCATTAATTTTGATGATACGGAAAAGATTCATGAAATAGAAGTCGGAGCGGTGATTCTTGCTCCGGGTTTTGAGGCGTTTGATCCGACTGATTCAGGTGTATGGGGATACGGAATCTATCCCAATGTCATAACCTCTCTCCAGTTGGAACGGTATCTTTCAGCCTCCGGTCCCACCGAGGGACATCTTGTCAGGCCCTCTGACGGTAAACCGGTAAACAAGGTCGCTTTTCTTCAGTGTATCGGTTCCCGGGATGAAAATCTCTGCGGCAACGGCTATTGTTCCTCGGTCTGCTGTATGTATGCCATCAAGGAAGCGGTTATCGCCAAAGATCACGCACCTGGACTGCAGACATCCATTTTTTATATGGATATGCGGACCCACGGTAAAGAATTTGATCAATACCTGGAAAGGGCGAAGGATGATTCAGGTGTGCGGTTTGTCCGTTGTCGGGTCAACGGTGTGGAAACGGATGGTGAAAGCGGGGACCTGAGGCTCAGCTATGTCAATGAAGAAGGGCGGCAGATAGAAGAATTTTACGATATGGTTGTTCTCTCTGTCGGTCTGCAGACGCCGAAACATGTCCTTGCGCTGGCCTCCAGTTCCGATATTAAATTGACGGCAGATAATTTCGCGGCAACTTCTGATTTCGCCCCGGTACAGACATCGAGGGAAGGGATTTTTACCTGCGGTGCTTTTGCGGGACCAAAAGATATTCCCCAGTCAGTGGTGGAAGGCTCCGCCGCCGCCGCCGCGGTTTCCGATCTGCTGGCACCGGCCCGTTTCGAGTTGACCAGCGAAGCCAGTTTTCCGGAGGAAAAGGATATTTCCCTGGAAACACCGAGAATCGGAGTCTTTGTCTGTCATTGTGGTTCCAATATTGCCGGCGTTGTGGATGTGGAGGCGGTTGAGCAGTATGCTGAGACTCTTCCCGATGTAGTGTATGTGGAACGTAATCTTTTTTCATGTTCCCAGGATACCCAGGAGATGATAGCCAAAAGGATCCGGGAGCAGAATCTGAACCGGATCGTCATTGCCGCATGTACGCCGAGAACCCATGAACCCCTGTTCAGGGAGACACTCAAGGCGGCTGGACTCAATGAATACCTGGTGGAGATGGCCAATATCAGGAACCATGATTCATGGGTGCATAGCGGAGACCCCGGAGCGGCGACATCCAAGGCCAGGGATCTTGTGCGGATGGCGGTTGCCAAGGTGGTCTATTCCTCGTCCCTTAAACCGATCTCCGTTCCCATCACCCAGAAAGGCCTGGTGATAGGAGGGGGCGTTGCCGGAATGACAGCGGCCCTCAATATGGCCGAGCAGGGCTTTGAGGTTCATCTGGTTGAACGTACCGATACATTGGGTGGCAATGCCCTGAACCTGAAACATACCTGGTCGGGAGAACATGTACCGACAGAAGTTGCCAAGCTCATTGAACGTGTGACCGCCAGTGAAAAAATTGTTATTCATCGTCAGTCCGAGGTCGTTGCCGCTGAAGGTTTTGTCGGCAACTTCAAAACAACGTTAAAAGCCAAAAACGGGACAAAGACGGTTGTAGAACATGGGGCCGGGATTGTCGCCACTGGCGCGGAACTCTATATCCCGACGGAGTATAACTATAATTCCATAACCCGGGTGGTTACTTCGGTCCAGTTTGACAAGCTGTATGAACTGAAAGAAATCCATGTGAAAAAGGCCCGTAATTTTGTCTTCATCCAGTGCGTCGGTTCCCGCGAGGAAGGACATATGTATTGCTCGAAGGTGTGCTGCACCCATTCAGTGCAGTCTGCCATTGCCCTGAAAAAGGAGAATGCTGAGCGAAATGTCTATATTCTTTATCGTGACATGCGCACCTATGGTCAGCGGGAGGCCCTTTACAAGGAGGCAAGAAAACTCGGTATTATCTTTATTAATTATGAACTTCATGGAAAACCCAATGTCACCGAAAACGGTCAGGTGATCGATGTGGAGGTCTGGGACCATGTTCTCCATCGGCCAATGAAAA
>NZ_JBPLBA010000150.1:0-10666 GCF_054039375.1 Desulfomarina sp.
ACAGGGAAGAGTTTGAAGATGACGGGTATGAGGTTATTTCCGCCATGAATGGTATGGAAGGTCTGGAGAAGTTCTCTGCCGAAAGACCGGACATTGTGATTCTTGATATTCAGATGCCGGAAATGAACGGTATAGAAGTATTGCGAAAAATGAAGATGCTTGACCCCTCGATTCCGGTTATACTGAGTAGCGCGTACCAGGAATTCAAGCGAGATCTTGGAAGCTGGGCCTCTGATGCATACGTTGTGAAATCGGGTGATATCAGTGAGTTGAAAAATGCAGTGGGAACGTTGCTCGGTGAAGAGAAGTGAATAATTACCTGTCATTAGAGGTAATACCTAAATCCTGCAATTGGCAAGTTTACCGGAGATGTGAGGTTCAATGGCGCTGACGTATAAGCATACTTCAAGCCATTGAAAACGAAGCAGGTAAGCGAGCCTGCGAGACTCCGGATTCGGAAAATTTCCAATCCCGCAGGGCAAAGAAAATGGAAAAAATTACATTCACCTAAAATGAGAATAGCCAAATTTGCTAAATATATCATAATATATTGAAATCAATGTATTTTTACATTTTTTCATTTTCTGAAGTGCAGGATTTAGGAATCATATAGTTGCTGCCCCTGTGAGGAGTTTCGTTCATTGAATGCGTACAGGTTGACCATCAACGAGAGTACGGGAGTCGGAAACGATGATATCTTCATTTTCTTTCAGGCCACTCAGGATCTCTATGTGATCCCCGCTGTGATTCCCCGTGCGGACAATACGGAGTTCGGCTTTGCCGTTTTCAACCACAAAAACACGCTCTATCTGGCCGAAGTTTGTGACCGCATTTTCTGGAACAGTGAGGGTCTCGGCGGAAGCAAGTGCCAGTGTAACCCTGGCAAACTGCCCTGAACGCAGCCTGGGATCTGCCGGTATTTTCAGTTTGATCGGCGCAGTTCGTGAAAACGGGTCTGCCGTGGGGGCTACTTCCGCAACTTTTCCGACAATTGTCAGGTTGACCGAGGGGATAAAAACCGGCAGACTGTCGCCCTTGTTAATCCTGAGAATCATTGCCTCAGGAATGTCGGTCAGTACCTGAAGATTGTTTTCTTCTTCAAGGGAGAGAAGGGGTTTTCCTGGAGTCGCCAGATCTCCGATATTAGTGAGTTTTCTGGTTACTATACCGGAAAACGGGGCAACAATTCTGGTGTACCCCAGCATTATCCGGGCTTCCCTGTGGGCTGCTTCGGCTATTCGTACCATGTCCCTTAATGATTTTACTGTTTCAAGAGTGGCCGCTTTTTTCTTCAACAGTTTTTCTTCCCGGGCGAGATTACGTTTTGCCTGCTCCAGTTGGGCCTTGGCCCGCTGGAGTTTTGCCGATATTTCCTCCGCCTGAATTTCCACCAGAAGGTCTCCCCTGGCAACACGACTGCCGAGATCAACGGGTAACCTGACAATATTGCCGCTTATTTTGGCAGCTATTTCTGCCTGTTCCACGGCCTGTATCGTTCCCACAATTTCAATCTGATTCCTGGCGATACTCTTCTGTACTTTCTGCACACTCACAACTGCATCCGGGAGCGACGCATTTTCTTTTTCCGGCGTCGCTTCTGCAGTATCAAAGGTGCAAAGAGCAGGAGACAGCAGAGAAATAATAAAAAATGTCCAGAGAATTCGTGTTCTGTTTCGCTTCATTGTTACAGCTCCTCTTTTACTCTCCTGTGGTTGGAAATTGCTTCAAACCCGCAACTCTGCGGAGGTTGGCAATAGCTACCTGATAACGTGCCTTGGCTGCGAGCCGCCGGGCCAGCGCATCGGACAGGCGCATTTCAAAATCGATCAGATCAGAGGCAAGAATGACCCCCTCCTTAAACCGGGCCCTGCTGAGCCTGATACCTTCCTGCGCCACCAGGACCATTTTTTCAGTAACACTGACCCGCTTGCGAGCCTGTTTATAATCCAGCTCAGCCTGTTGGATTTCCAGATTGATTGCCAGTTCTGTTTTCCTGATCAGCCCCCGGATTTCCTGCAGCCTGGCTTTGGCTTTTGCAATCATTGAATCAGTCCGGTTACCGTCAAACAGTTTATAATCCATTTTGAGTCCGGCCATCCAGGAATTGCCGCCATCCTCAAGGACCAGACCTCCGTCAACCTGGTAGCTGGCAAAGGCATCGACAGTCGGCAATCTGCCACTTTCAGCCTTTTTCAGCTCGGCAAGCCCTGCTTTTTCACGGGCTCTGAGTTGTATCAGCTCCTGCCTTGCCGAACCATCAATATTGAGGGGGATTTCCTGGGCTGTCAATTCCTCAGTACTGATTTTTACTTCTCCCTCTTTCAGGCCAAGCAGGTTGAGGAAGCTTCGCTTTGTCAGTTCCAGGGTGTGTCGGCTCTGGATCAGGTTTTCACTGGCCCGGGATTGTTGAAGTTCAAGATTGAGGAGATCACTGCGGAGAAGGTCACCGGCTTCAAACCGGGCATTTGCCACCTCCAGAGCCGCACTGATAGCGTCCAGGGCCTCCCGGCGGACCTTGACCATTTCCTTTGCCTGAACAATAGCATGGAAGGTTTTGATGACCTCAAAGGCCAGCCGCTGATGAACTGATGCCAACCCGGCCTTCTGCATCTCCGCAGCTGCTTTGGCCGCGTCAATTTCTGCCATGGTTCGGCCACCATTGTATACACGGTAACCGATGCTGGCCTTGAGGTTCAGATTATCTGTTCTTCCGGGATCATTGAAATCTATAGTCTGGTTAAAGGCACCCTGGTTGAGGATATTGCCGAAAGAATACATGGGATTATTGGTCTGACTGTAGCCTGCGGACAGATCAATCATCGGGTAGTCGATTGACTGTGCTGTGGTGACCATTGTCCTGGCTTCTTCAATTCGCTTGCGGGCTATGAAACTGTCAGGGTTGTTGGTTACGGCAAAAGAAACTGCATTTTCCAGGGTCCAGGTCTCGGGGATTGGTATTGCCGGTTCCTTGCTATTGGAAATACCCGTCAACAAAAGGAAGAACCCAACCGAAATGATAAGAGAAAATGATTTCATATTTTAACCCTTTCTATACGGTAATATTAGGAAAACATCTATTTAATAATTGGATTAAATAAGTAAGTCTTTCTTGGTAACTTGTCACCTAAAATTTGATCTGCTTGAATAGATAAATTACATTATACTGTTAAAACAATAGGTTGTTTTATATTGTCACTCTCCTTGCATTATTACAACTCTATCTTTGAACGATACGGAGGTCAAGATATTAATCGAAACAGCTCTGTGATTGCTTTTTTGATAACACCTTGAAATACAGTTATAAAATTGTACCTAAATCCTGCAATTGGCAAGTTCGGAGTCTTAGCTTACCAGCCGGAAGTGCAGGATTTAGGTTGTAATTGCTCACAGACACTGCTTTAAGGACAAAATGGTTTAGAAAAGTTCCTTCCTGACATTGACCTCGAATGAAAAATCTAATTTTTTACAGTACTCTTGTTCTTCAGGTTTTTCAAAGTGGTGGCCAGTGTTTTTACATCCACCGGTTTGGAAAGGTAGAAATCCATTCCGGCTTCCATGCATTTTTCACGGTCTCCGGCCATGGCATAAGCGGTGAGGGCGACAATGGGGATGCTTCGGATTTTTTTTGATTCGGGCAGGGAGCGTATTTTCCTGGTTGTTTCCAGGCCGTCCATTTCCGGCATCTGTACATCCATGAGAATCACATCAAAATCAGAGTTTTTTCCCAACAACTCGAGAGCACTGTGTCCATCGGATACAACACGGGTTTTATGACCAAGTTTTGTCAAAATTGCCTTGAGAATCTGCTGGTTGATGGGTTCATCTTCAACAACGAGAGTGGAGAGACGGCGCTGTGGACTGATCAGAAGAGGTGCGGCAAAGGGACTTGTTTCCCTGGTTTCATGACAGGTGCATTGCAGGGCGGCAATATCGAACATGAATGTTGTGCCTCTGTTGTCATTTCTTTTCAGGGAAACAGTTCCTCCCATTTGGGTGACGAGCTGTTTCACAATACTGAGACCCAGACCGGTTCCCTTTCTTTTCTGACGCCTGGCGTCCTCCAGTCTTGTAAACGGTTCAAAGAGCCTGTCGACCGCATCCTCGGGAACACCTATCCCGGTGTCGGCAACGGACCATCCGACCCGTATGTTATCCTTTTTCCCCTTTTCAAGGAGATTAATGGTGACATTGATTTCTCCTGAGTCTGTAAATTTAACTGCGTTGCCGATGAGATTGAAAAGGATCTGTTTCAGTCGAGCACTGTCCGCAACAATGCACAGGGGCATGTCCGGAGCAATAGTATAATTGAGTTTGACGGTTCCAAGGGCAAGGCTGTTTTTAAAAGAGGCAATCAGAGGATCCATCATGGAGACAATTTCAAAAGGTTCAGGGTTTATCTGAACCTTGCCCGATTCGATCTTTGAATAATCGAGAATATCATTAATAATTGTCAACAGAGACTCTCCTGAAACCGAGGCGGTCTGGACATACCCTTCCTGCTCTTCATTAAGAGGCGTCATTTTCAGGAGTTGGAGCATCCCTATCACACCGTTCATTGGTGTACGCACCTCATGGCTCATATTGGCCAGGAATTCAGATTTCGCCTTGCTGGCGGCATAGGCCTCTTCCTTTGCCTTTTCCAGTTTGGTGATGATATTTTTTCTTTCGGTGATATCCCGGGCAATGAGCATGAACAGATCTTCTCCGGAGATGGAGAGGCGCAGTGCATTGATTTCAACGGGGAAAGTGGTGCCGTTTTTGGTGAGGAAAATCGTTTCGTAAGTAATATTGCCTTCTTCCTGAAGATGCAGGATCATCTCTTCGTGATATTTGAAATCATTGTCTTTGCTGATATCAAAGGGAGTCATTTCAAGGAGCTCTTCCCTGGAATAGCCGAGTCGCCTGCATGCAACATTATTAACATCGGAAAAATGACCATAGCGGGCACTGTCTTTATCAAGGGTGATTACAAACATCGCGTCGTTTGCATAATTAACGAGTTTGCGGTATTTGTTCCTGCTCTGTTCCAGCTCTACCCTGAGTTGACCGCATTTCGAAAGATCAAGTGCGGAGGACAGGACGGTCCCGGACTGTCGGATAACAAACTGTTCCAGCTCGGCAATTCGTTTTCTGGCCTGTCTGAGTTGTTCCTGGAGTTCGACTATTTCGTTGGTGTTCATGATCCTATCTATGCGGACAAAAGAGATCGTGAAAAGCCGGGGTGCCTGTGAGCGATTATATATTCCTGTATCAGTGAGCCTATCCGGGCAAGCAATGAATACACCGGCCTACATTTCTGATGTTACTGTAAATGATGGGAGAGAGTCAAATTTGAAAGTAAAAAATAATGGTACAATAAGGTTGTATTTTTATTATTGTGAAATAATTATTTAATTCCGTGTTGTTATGATGTTTAAAAGAAGCATGTAGCCTGAAGTGACAGAGGATATCATTAAAATGGATCCGGTCAGGATAAGTGCTGTCGTCAGGCTGAACTGTTCAGAGAAAAAACCGGTTAACGGCCCGATTACTGCAAATCCGAATCGGATGATCATTGACCGGATGGAAAGGACTGTAGCGCGGGTAGCTGATGAGCAGTTATTGTTAATCAGGTCTTTCAGGACAGGGGTAGCATATCCCCTGACGGCATAAAAAAGAAAAAGTGAAACAACAGCAGCCTGGAGCGGTAAAGTTCCAAGAAAAATGTAGCCGAGGGGGATGAAAAAGAGGATGATCAAAAGTGATTTTCTTTCACCAAGAAGAGTAACGATTTCTGCCGCAAATGCTGCTGCGACGGCCACGGTCAGGTTCAGTACAATCCAGAGCGGTGTTATTTCATAGGCAGTGAGTTCTGCTGCCACAAAGTAAATCTGTGCGGTCCAGGCCATGCAGAGGGTTGAAATACCGATCACTGAAGAAAAGAAAATGGTACTTCGCAGCTTTTTGTTGAATATCAGCGTATCCCTGCAGACTTTGAGAATATGGGCAAATCCGGGGACACCATCGGGATGGTCCCTGGGTGGTTCAGTCAGGAGCAGCGAGGCGGGAACAGCGATAAATGCAATTATTCCCTGGGCAAAATAAACGGATCGATAGCCGAGATACCCTGCCAGGAGTCCACCGCAGAGAGCGGCTGCGGTTTCAGCAAAATTCCCGATAGATGTTATTCTGCCCTCAAATTGCAGGTACCTGTGTTTCATGCGGATCGCGGCCAGACTGTCATAAAGGAGGGCGGAGTCGGATCCTGAAATGAAACTGCCTCCCAGTCCCAGGATGATTTCTGCGGTGAGAAACCCCGGGAAAGAAGAGGAAAAAGAATAAATAAAAAAACCAAGAGAACCCATGATGGAACCGAGGACGAGACTTTTTTTCCGTCCGATGATGTCGGCCATATAACCGGAAGGAATCTCCATGAGAGCAACACTGACCGCATAAACAGCCTGGAGCAGATAAATGTCAAAATCATTCAGACCATTTTCCCTGTAGAACAGGGCAACAATGGGCATAATGAGCATCAGCCATTTAGAGAGTTTGATCAGGTAGAGTTTGTAGATATTTGCCTGGATTTTTCTTATCATTGCACGGGATTCAGGGTATTGTGCAGTTCAGCCATGCCGGATGAAACAGTAATTACAGTTCAGAGACAATAAAAGCATAGAGTTGCTGTCCCTGTGAGCAGTTACCTTAATAGGACATGCCTGGGGAAAATCAACCAAAGATCTGGTGGTTTTCTTCTTTTTTAATTTTAAACGGGAGTCGGATCAGAAATGATATTGGTTTCTGTGGTTATCCCCTGTTATAACCAGGGACATTTTATTGTTGAAACCCTCAATTCCATCAGGGTACAGACCTTTGCAAATGTTGAGACGATCATTGTCAATGATGGATCAACTGACGGAAAAACGGACGAGATACTTGCCCGTCTGGACCGTGGGGCTGTCTCTGTTATCAGAACAGAAAACCGGGGTCTTGCGGCAGCCAGGAACACGGGGATAGAGGCGGCAGGCGGGAAATATATTCTGCCTCTTGATGCCGATGATACCATAGAACCGACTTATATCGAAAAGGCGGTAGCTGCTCTGGAAGCTGATGCCGAGACAGGTATTGTTTACTGTAGGGCATCACTTTTCGGTGCTGTTGAGACTGAATGGGACCTTCCGGAGTATTCCCTGGAGAGGATGCTGCTTGACAATATTATTTTCTGTTCCGCACTGTTTCGGCGGGATGACTGGCTGGCCGTCGGCGGGTATGACGAGGAGATGATTTACGGCTGGGAAGACTACTCGTTCTGGCTCAGCCTTATTGAGCGGGGCCGGAAGGTTTATCGTATACCTGAAAGACTTTTCAATTATCGTGTCGCCTCGGACTCCATGGTAAGGAGCAGGGAGAAGTGGCAGAAAATCCAGATGTTCAAACGTATCTATCTGCGGCATCAGAAACTGTTTTCCAAACATATTGAAGTCTGGATTGATGCTGTATTGGACGCCAGGGATCGATACTGTACCAGTCGGCTTTACGTGGACTGCGGCAAAGGTATCAGCGATGCAACCAGTGTCAGTCGAAAGGTGGAGATTGGCACGCGACTGATTGTGTTTGACATTGGCGAATATGATAAAATTGTCGCCCTGCGTTTTGACCCGGTTGATACCTTCGCAATTCTAGAGATAGAACGGATTGATGTTGTCTGCGGTTCAGGTCGGAAAAGAAGAGTGACAGGGATTGAGGCCAACGAGCTTTACAATTCTGAAGGTAAATTGTTTTTTGATACCGATGATCCCCAATGTTATTTTCCGGAGCTTGGAGAAGAACAGTTGCGGGGAGCGGTGGCGGTTGAAGTGTGTCTGCAGTTTTTCGCACTGGGAGAAAAGGCGCTGCTGGCCCTTGTTGAATTTCAGAAAAACCGGATCAGGTTGATGGAACAGAGGGTATTGCCGACGGGAATCCTGACGCTTGGGAAATTGTTCGGCCTCGGTTCAGGCAATGTGAAAAAGAAGGGGACAAAATAGAAAATGGTCCGTTTTTCCGTTTCTGTGAAAAAAACAATTACCCGCTGCCAGCTTGCCTTGACAAATCCTGGATATCGGCTGATCAGGAGGTCAAAACTGTTTGACCATGATTATTACAGAAAGGCCAATCCTGATATCGATGAAGAAAAAACGGACCTGCTTGTTCATTTTCTACGATGGGGTGACCGGGAGCGTCGATCCCCATCCATCTATTTTTCCCCCCACTACTATCTCTCCCGGTTCAGTGAAAAAGAGCGGGATTCCATTGTACCGTTATTCCATTTCCTGCGTGAAGGCGGATCCGCCGGCAATGATCCCAACCCGCTTTTTCATATGGAATATTACCTGCGAAGGTATCCGGATGTGGCTGCAGCACAGGAAAATCCCCTGGTTTATTATCTGAAATACGGCTGGAAGAAGGGACAGATTACCAGCCCGGAAATGGAATATTTACTGGAGGATTCACTTTTTAAGTCGTTGCTGGAAAGAAATATCAATCCCCTGGGATTTCTCCTGGCAAGGAAGCCGTACCCGGGATTTGATCCTGAATATTACCTGGATCGTACACCTGCAGTGGTTGGGAGTGGTTTGTCCCCCTGGGAGCATTATATGCACTATGGAGCCGCAGAAGGGAAAAGCCCGTTTCCCCTTTTTGATCCACACTGGTATAGAATGCAATATCCCGAAATTTCAGTATATTGCAGGGATCTCTACAGCCACTTCCAGGCAGGTAATAATGCCACCCGTTTTCGTCCCTCGGAGTGGTTTGATCCCGGTTTTTACCGACAACAATCTTTGACCTGTGAAAACGAAAGTAAAAACCCTCTGGTTCACTACCTGGGGCGTGGTGTTTTTTCCGGCTGTTATACCGATGCCCGGGTTGCTGGACTCCCTGAGAAGCCGTTGATCTCGGTGATTGTACCGGTTTACAATGTTAAGGCCTGTTACCTGAACAACTGCATCCGCTCGGTTCTTCACCAGACCTATCCTCACTGGGAACTCTGCCTTGCGGATGACTGCAGCACCGAGGAGCATATACGTCCTCTGCTTGAGAAATGGCGCAGGAAGGATCTGCGCATCAATGTCGTATATCTGGAAAAAAACAAGGGCATTGCCGGGGCAACCGAAGAGGCGGTCAAAATAGCGGCAGGTGACTATTTTGCCTTTCTGGACAACGATGATGAACTGACTGTGGATGCCCTTTATCAGGTTGTAAGGGCCATTTTTGAAGACGGAGCTGACCTGTTGTATTCGGATGAGGATCTTATCGGCGATGACGGAACCTGCTTCAACACCTTCTATAAACCTGATTATAACAGGGAGCTGCTGCTCTGTCATAATTATATAACCCATCTGCTGGTTGTGTCTCGTGAACTTTATAAAAGCAGTGGTGGAGTCTGCAGCGAGTTGGATGGTGCGCAGGATTATGATCTGGTGCTTAAACTCTGTCACAATGCGAAAAAAGTGGTTCATATCAGCAAGGTTCTCTATCACTGGCGGGCATCGGAGACATCGACATCTGTAAATCATCTGCAAAAGAGCTATGCTGATCTGGCAGGGAAAAAGGCTGTGGAGAGGGCACTGGTCCGGCTGGAACGGAAGGGAGAGGTAGTGGCAACCGAATGGAAGTTTTTCTATAATCCCCGTTATGATATTTTACCTCTGTATAGGGTTTCCATTATAGTGACCCGGCTTGAGACGGTTGAAAATATAACTGATTATGTCAAGGAGTTGTGCAGCAGAACCGGGTATAAGCATTTTGAAGTCATTCTGCTCCTTGATGAGAGTTCTGAAATGGATGAACGGGAGGATATACAGGCGGCAGAGAGGTCCAGGGTCCTTTCTCTGTTTTTTTCTGAAAATGATTCCATTGCCTGCAGGTTGAACAGGGCGGCGTCGCAGGCGAGTGGTGAATTCCTCGTATTTTTGGATGGCAGCTGTACTGTTGCAGGAGAGCAATGGCTTGAATCCTTTCTTGGATTCGCCGGGTTTGAGGATGTCGGATTTGTAACAGGGCTGGTGGCTCTTGGAGAGCATGGCAAAATGAGCCGTGTGCCGGATATTCAGGACTGTTCTCCCGGTTATTATTTACAATGGATCGCCGGCTGTTCTGTCCATATGAATGGTCTGCAGTGCAGTCAGCAGGTGATGATGGTTTCAGGAGATTTCTGTCTTGTGAGAAAGACTCTTTTTGAACAATTCGGTGGAGTTAAGGAGGAACTGTTTCCCGTATTGTTCGGTCTGTGTGATCTCAGTCTTGAGATACATGAACACGGTCTGAAAAATATTTTCTGCACAGACAGCAGGATAATTCCGGTGGATACGGATTTACCCGGCAGAACAGAAAATGACGGGTCTGAGGCAGGCCTTGAGCGTGCAAGGTTTCAGAAAAAGTGGTCAGCTGTTCTGCAGTCCGGCGACCCGTATTATAATCCGGGTTGTTACAGGGAAGCCGGACTTGAAGACGATGAATTTGCACGCTGGTACCGGGGTGATTTCACCAATTACGGCTCAGAGGCAATAAAATCGTAGAGGTAATTACTCACAGGTACCCCAGCTTTTCACGGTCTCTTCTGTCCGCATAGTAGGCTATAGCGAACAAAAGAGCCTGCAAAAATCTGCGGCACCTGTGAGCAATTACAGTTCAGAGGTAATAAAAT
>NZ_JBPLBA010000151.1:0-3288 GCF_054039375.1 Desulfomarina sp.
GTTTTACCAACAGTCATCCTGCGAAACCCATCTCGATAAAACCTGAACAGTTTTACGGGATACTCCTTTACCATGACAGAACCTCAAACTCCATATCCCGACAGGGGACATATTTTCTAAATTCCACTCCGGCAAATGGACAAAAACTGAATACCACTCAATTTTATATTCCATTCTGCACATATGCAAACTTATTTATTACTTTGCGCTCTTTTTGTCAAGAATAATAATTATTAGCAACTAAATGAAAAAAATGTCGATATACCTGTCAGTAGGGGAGCTGATAACACTATCCACAGCGATTGTTTGCTGCCCATGACAGGAGCAACACTCATGTCTGTCCAGCTCACCTGCCACAGATTTTTACAGTCTCCTCTCCGCTATAGCCCCATGCGGACAAAAGAGACCGTGGAAAGCTGGCGTGCCTGTCAGCATTTATCAAAAAATACGTCTACCGGCACGTTCAAGAAGTTCCATCAGTTTTGCTGATGGACTGGAGACTCTGGCAAGAAATATCATTGCCGCGATAATATATGGTTTAAAACTCGCCTCCCTGTACAGTTGATCCCGGTAGCGATCAAACACAGAGGCCACAACTTCGCCACGTTCACAGCTGACACCTGAAATATCAGCAGGCAGACAATGCATGTAAAGACCCTTTTTTTCCCTGGTCAGGTCCATGAGGCTTTCGGTACATTCCCATTCCATAAAATCACTATTCCGCATCAGCAGCTCTTTTTCCAGGGAACTGATACCCTCCAAATCGTTATCTTCATAGAGCTCCGTACGTTTCTCCATGGCACTGAACGGTGCCCAGCTCTTGGGATAAACGATGTCCGCATCAGCAAACGCCTCGGCCATGGAATCAGTCTTCGTAAAACTACCGCCGGCCACCTCCACGTTTCGCCGTGCAACCTCCTCCACTTCCGGCATAACAGAGTAGCCTTCAGGATGCGCCAGAACAACATCCATACCGAACCTGGTCATAAGGCCGATAATCCCCTGGGGAACAGAAAGAGGCTTGCCGTAAGAGGGGGAATAGGCCCATGTCATTGCGATTTTCTTCCCCTTGAGATTTTCCTTACCACCAAAAAAACGGATCAGATGCAGGGCATCGGCCATGGACTGGGTCGGATGATCAATATCGCACTGGAGATTAACCAGAGTAGGTCTCTGTTCCAGGATGGCTGCACTGTGACCCTGGCTTACCGCTCCGGCGACTTCTTTCATGTAAGTATTTCCCTTGCCGATGTACATATCATCACGGATACCAATAACATCAGCCATAAAAGAAATCATATTTGCGGTTTCACGAACAGTCTCTCCATGGGCGATCTGGGATTTTTCCTCGTCCAGGTCCTGTACAGCCAGTCCCAGCAAATTGGCGGCACTGGAGAAGGAAAAACGGGTTCTGGTGGAATTGTCACGAAAAAGGGAAACAGCCAGACCGCTGTCAAAAACCCTTGTGGATATATTATTCTGCCGCATATTCTGCAGAATTTCGGCGGTTTTGAATACTGCTGCGATTTCATCATCACTGCGATCCCATGTGAGCAGGAAATCATCCAGATACATCCCGGCCGATTCCAACTCTGCAAGCTGTTGAATAAGTTTTTCTATCTGTTCAACTTCCATCATCTTTCTCTCCTCGTCACTGTCAATGTCTATTTACATCGCACTCTACCGCAGACCAACCCTGCTGTTGAAATCTGTTATCAGTTCATCTATGACATCCACCTGGTTGAATATGGAATACCAGTAGTTATCATGGTCATACCACTGGTCATTTAATTCCTCCACAGTGCGCCCCTGCTGTTCCACCCATGTGTAATATTTGAGATTATGCAATGTTTTTTTACCATAGTATGACAGCTCTTCCGTATGATCCATGGTGATTGCGGAAATAAGCTCAAGATCCTTCTGAGCCTGAAAATCCGTATAAATACCGCGCTCATTTTCAAGTTCTTTCAGACGTGATTCGTACAACTGCATGGAATCAGTGGCGATGGAAACAACCACATCATTTTCTGTCAGTTCATTGTATTTGGCAAATTTAATGGCGGCCACCATATTGCCGATACCGGAAATACCAAGGAGATCAAGGTTCTCAACCAGGGACTCCTCAACACCGGCGGCAATCAATGCGGCTCTTCCTTCAGGTTCATTGAAAAGACGCAGCAGCCGCATTGGCACCTCATCATCTACTCCAATCACAAAATCTGTTTCACGGCAATCATGGACCCAGGGAACATGTTTATCTCCAATCCCTTCGATTCTATGGGCGCCGAAACCATTATAGAGCAGAGTCGGACACTGAAGTGCTTCCGCGGCAACAATTTTTGAACGGGGAAATTTCTGCTTGAGATAATATCCGGCCCCCAGAGTTCCTCCGGAACCTGAAGATGAAACATAACCGGCAAAGTGTTTTCCCGCCGAAATGTAAGGTTCAATAATTTCTTCAATACCACTTCCTGTGACAACATAATGCCACAGGGGATTTCCCATCTCATCAAACTGATTGAAAATCCGAAGGTCTTCCCCACTTTCTCTCAGTTCCCAGCATTTATCAAATATCTCTTTGACGTTGGACTCACAGCCCGGCGTGGCGATAATCTGACCGGCAATACTTTTGAGCCACTCAAACCTCTCTCTGGACATTTCTTCCGGAAGAATTGCTATGGCATTACAGGCAAGAAGCGCTGAAATATAAGCCCCTCCCCGGCAATAATTCCCGGTTGACGGCCAGACCGCTTTCGTTTTCCGTGGGTCAAACTGTCCCGTCACCAGAGCTGGAGCCAGACAGCCGTAAGTAGCACCAACCTTGTGGGCACCGGTGGGAAACCACCGCCCGGCCAGCATGATGATTGCAGCCCTGCACCCTGTCAATTCAGGGGGCAGAACAAAATGATTGACGTCTCCAAAAAGACCACCGGAATCCCGCGGTTCATTTTTCCAGGTAATTCTGTAAAGATTGGAGGGTTGAAGATCCCATAAGCCTGTTTCTTTTAATTTTTCCCGTATATTATCGGGCACCAGATCCGGATTTTTCATCATGGCAAACGTGGGCAGCGTGATACCCTTTTCCCGGCAATAGATGATATTCTTTTCAAGAATCTTTTCATGAACGGTTAAGTCAATCACTGGACAATCCTTTGTTAGGTGGTAATTACTCACAGGTACCCCAGCTTTTCACGGTCTCTTCTGTCCGCATAGTAGGCTATAGCGAACAAAAGAGCCTGCAAAAATCTGCGGCACCTGTGAGCAATTACAGTTCAGAGGTAATAAAAT
>NZ_JBPLBA010000152.1:0-6237 GCF_054039375.1 Desulfomarina sp.
TACTGCACCTTTTTGACTGCTGTTTTACCGTTGGTTATCTCTCGCTGCTGGTTATCTGGTACAGGGTACCGTGGAGTCCATATTATTCCCGTCTTCTGATAATCACTTTTGTTCTCTGTTTTATCAGTTTTCAGTCGTTTCAGTTATATCGTTCCTGGCGTGGATGGCGTTATTTCATAGAGTTTCTTGTGATTCTGAAGGCATGGGCCGCCGTTATCGGTCTGTTGCTGTTCTATTTTTTCATATTCAAAATTTCCATTGCCTATTCCAGGGTTGTGTTTCTGGTCTGGTCGGTTACCACTCCGTTTTTTCTGTTTTTTATCCATGTTCTTGCCAGGAAAATGCTCAGAATGATCAGGGAAAAGGGGAAAAATGTCAGGAGGGCAGTGGTAGTGGGCGCCGGAGATCTTGGTGTTACTCTTGTCAAGGAAGTTGAGGAAATGCCCTGGGCAGGGATAGAGGTGCTTGGTTTTTTTGATGATAAGATTGACGAGGAAACGGTTACGGAAGTTTATGGAAAACCGGTTCTCGGTAATATTTCCGCCATCAACGATTATCTTGAACAACATGATATTGATTATGTTTATATTGCTCTGCCCATGCGGGCAGAGAGAAAAATATTTACCATCCTGAGAGAATGCAGATCGCTTGGGGCCAGAATTTATCTGGTTCCAGATCTTTACGTATATGGTCTTCATCATGCCGAGATACAGTCCCTCGGAGATTTGCTGATATTGAATTTTAATCCCCACACCGAGTGGAAAAGGGGATTTGATCTCTTTTTTTCACTTGCTGTGCTCACCTGTTTTTCCCCGCTGATGATTATTATTGCTCTGCTGATTAAAATCAGTGACGGTGGGCCTGTTTTTTACAGGCATAAGAGGATCACCGCGGCGGGAAAGACATTTAACTGTCTGAAGTTCAGAACCATGAAAGTTGGTGCAGACCGGGAGCTCCAGAAACTGCTTGATGAGAATGAAGATCTTAAAAAGGAGTGGGAGCTTCATTTTAAACTGAAAGATGATCCGCGCGTAACCCGGTTTGGCAGGTTTCTGAGGCGGACCAGTCTGGATGAATTTCCACAGTTTATTAATGTCCTGCGGGGAGACATGAGTGTGGTCGGGGCACGACCGATTGTGGGGGATGAACTCAACGATTTTTACAAGGAAAGTGCCGGACGATACTGTTCCATGAAACCTGGGATTACAGGGCCCTGGCAGGTGGGAAGGCGATCCGATGTGGATGAATACGTTGAGAGGGTACGCATGGACGACTGGTATATCCTCAATTACTCTTTATGGACGGATATAAAAATTATTGTCAGGACTGTCTATTGCATGGTGAAGGGCAACGGTGCATATTGACTGCGGAGAAGAGGTCATGGTAAACAGTTTTGCGGCAAAGAAGATTGTCGTGGGTGTCACCGGTTCGATTGCCGCTTTCAAGGTGGCGGGTTGGGTGAGCACACTGGTTAAGGAGGAGGCTGAAGTCACAGTGATTATGACTGAGTCTGCGACCCGATTTGTAACGCCGCTTACTTTTTCCGCTCTTACGGGAAGAAGAACGGTGGGAGATATGTTTGATGACGGTGATGATCCCATGCTTCATATCAGTCTGGGTGGCGAAGCGGATGTTCTGCTCATTGCCCCTGCAACTGCCAATACCATTGCAAGCCTGGCCGCGGGAATCGCCGACAATCTTCTTACCTCTACAGCCCTGGTTACACGGGCAAAGGTTCTCGTCTGTCCGGCCATGAATACCAGGATGTATGAGCATCCGGCAACCATTGAAAATCTTCTGAAACTGGAAAAATTCGGTTATGAAATCATCGAACCGGGTTTTGGGAGGATGGCATGCCGTGATGAGGGGAAGGGAAGGCTGGTTGACTGGGAAATTGTGGTGGAGTACCTTGCAAAAGCTCTTACAAAACAGGATCTCGCAGGGAAAACGGTTCTGGTAACGGCCGGGCCCACGAGAGAGCCCATTGACCCCGCACGTTTTCTCAGTAACAGATCCTCAGGGAAAATGGGATACGCTGTTGCCAGAGCGGCTTTTCGCCGTGGAGCGCAGGTGATTCTTGTCAGTGGTCCCACATCTCTTGACTGCCCGGCGGGGGTGAAACGGCTGGAGGTTCAGACGGCAGAAGAGATGTATGACACTGTTCTTGAAGCCTCAGAACAGGCTGATATTATCATTAAAAGTGCGGCAGTAGCTGATTATCGACCAGGGGAGCAGGCGGTTCATAAGATGAAAAAGGAAGAGATCTCTCCAGCCCTTTCTCTCGTACGGAACCCTGATATTCTTCTGGAACTCGGCAGACGAAAAAAAGAGGGCCAGCTTTTGATCGGGTTTGCCGCCGAAAGCAGGCGATTGCGTGAAGAAGGCGAAAAAAAACTGAAGAGAAAAAACCTGGATCTGATTGCTGTAAATGATATCAGTGGGGAGAATACGGGTTTTGAATCTGAAAGTAATCAGCTCCTTCTGCTTTCAAAATCCGGGGCAGAGCAGTTGCCCCTCACTGGGAAACTGCATACTGCTGATCTTCTCCTGGACAGAATCTGTTCCCTGATGTAAAGGTGATTGCTCACGAATACCCAGCTTTTCACGGTCTCTTCTGATTGCAGGATTCAGATAAAGAAAACAATACTGTGTCGATGACAAAAAACGAACGTTCCCTGCTCATTGTGACCTGTTATGGTCATTTTATGAGTCATTTCAATATGCTGGTTTTTCCCGCAGTGCTGTTGCCTCTTTCGGCAAGGCTGGGGATGGGGATGGCCGACACCCTTGGCCTGTCCTTTATGATGTATCTTCTTTTTGGTCTGTCGGCTCTTCCCTGGGGATTTCTTGCGGATCGGTTCGGACCTGGAATATTGCTTGCTGTCTTTCACCTCGGGGCGGCCCTTTCTGCATTTGGAGCGGCCATTTCTATCGACAGACCGGTTCTGTTCAGTCTTGCCCTGGCAGGAACAGGTTTATTTTCAGGTGTTTATCATCCGGCGGGGCTTGGCTGGATCGCTAGAGAAACGGAAAAAACCAGTACTGCCATGGCAATAAACGGAATGTTCGGGAACCTGGGTCTGGCGGCCGCACCGTTTCTTGCCGGAATTATAAATTATTTTTACAGTATAGATGCACTCTATGCGGTTGTGGGGGGGATGAATCTTCTGGGCCTGGTATTCCTGGTTTCCGGCAGGGTCAGGGGGAGAGGGAAAAAAAACAAACCTGTTCCGGTCAAGGTGAATTCATTTTCGTCCTGGACGCCATTTTATATTCTTCTGGTGGCCATGATGCTCGGGGGAATAGTCTATCGTGGGACATCCGTTACCCTACCATCTTATTTTGAACTGAAAAACGGTGGGCTATTTGATGCTCTCACCCGCCTGACCGGGGGAATGGGATCTGCCAATGTAACGGCAACGCTTTTTACTTCCATCATTTATATCGGGGGGATGGCTGGCCAGTTTTTCGGAGGTATGGTCGGAGAAAAATATGATCTGAGGGTCAGCTATTTTTTATTCCACGCGATCACCATTCCTGCGGCAATAGGGATGGCCCTCACGGCCGACATACCATTGATTGTTTTTGCCCTTCTCCATAGTTTTTTTCTTTTGGGTATGCAGCCTATCGAAAATACTCTTGTGGCAAGACTCACTCCTCCCAAACTGATCAGTTCAGCCTATGGCATGAAATTCATACTCACCTTCGGGGTGGGAGCACTGAGTGTAAAAGTTATCAAACTGATCAAGCTGCACTGGGGGATAGAATATGTATTTTATGCCCTTGCAGCGGTATCCCTGCTGATCTGCCTGGTAACCGTGTTTCTCTGGCGAAACACTGCAGAAAAAAAATTGTGATTTTCAACAGTCACCTTACCTGCAGACAACAGCGTTTAAACTTCTTTCCAGATCCGCAGGGACAGGCACTGTTTCTGGCAATTTTCTCTTTATTCAGATCGCACTCTCCGTGAATATAAAACCAGAGTTCGTTTTCTTTGCGGAACCTGCTTTTTTCCCTGAGATGGCAGAGCTGTCCGTTTTCGATATAGGTTGCGGTGAAGGTTACAGTTCCATCGACATCATTTTCCATTCCCTTCTCCGTTTCATGGATCTGTAATCCAATCCAGGAAACAGGATGGGCGTCATGGTTCAGGGATTTTGGCCTGGTTGATGGATCCCAGCTTGCAAGAATATGTCTGTCATTTTTATGGACAAAGGCCGTGTATCTTGAGCGCATCAGTTGCAGGGCTGTTTCTGCCCGGCTATGATTGTTGAGAACAGGGGCGCAGCATACTGAAAAAGGTTCACTGCTGCCGCAGGGGCAGGAGATGGATTTATGTGTCATTCACTTCCCTTTCTGAGCTTAAACGAAAATTCTTATTATTTAAGGCATTCAAATGTCTTTTTATCGTGAAATATGCCGGTTTATCAAGAAAAATAAAACTTTTTCTCTCCTTGGATTTGTTCGGTTTGCCCGACTTAAGCTGATGGGAAAGACTGTACTGATAACCGGCCACTGCCTGAACTGTGGACAGTGTTGCCAGTCAATCAGCCTGGAACACACTGACGGCTGGTTGCGGGATGAAATAGAATTTGAAGCAATAACAGAAGAGCACCCTGAATATAAACGATTTGAAATAACAGGAAAGGATGGGCAGGGGTTTCTTCTTTTTCGCTGCACATGGCTGACGGAAGAGGGGCTTTGCAGGAATCATGAAAAACGTCTGCCGCTCTGCAGGAATTTTCCGGAAAAATCATTATTTTTCTGCGGTGGCACATTACCTGCCGGTTGCGGGTACTCTCTTGTGGAAGTGATACCATTTGAGAGGGAGTTGAAAAAGGCGATGAAAAAGGAAAAAACGGATGAAAAGAATTCTTGTCCTTGAGCCATATTACGGCGGTTCCCATAAACAGTTTCTGGACGGGTTGTGTCAGCATGTTCCTGCAGAATATTGCTTGATGACATTGCCGGCAAGAAAATGGAAAATGCGCATGCAGCTGGCGGCTCCCTGGTACTATAAACAGATCAGTAAACTTGAGAGAGGGAAGAGGTATTTTGATACGGTTCTCTGCTCAACCTTTGTTGATGTGGGGATGTTGAAAGGGTTGTTGTGTGGAATTGAAGGGTGGAATCCTTCAACAAGGTTTCTTACCTATTTCCATGAAAACCAATTCAGCTACCCCGGGCAGGTTCCCGATCCCGCCAGGTTTCAGTTTACGGCCATAAATTTCAACAGTGGTCTGGTTTCGGATTCGATAGGGTTCAATACTGTTTTTAATTATGAAAGTTTTTTAACGGGATGTCGCAGATATGTGAAAAAGGCTACGGATATGGATCTGGTATGGGTAACTGACGCCCTGCGGAAAAAGAGTACAGTTCTTTTTCCTCCCATTGATTTTTCACGTATTGATGCGATGGAGAAGAAAAAACATAACAGGGTTCCGGTGATTGTCTGGAATCATCGCTGGGAGCACGATAAAAACCCGGAAGAGTTTTTCAGAAGTCTGACAGAGCTTGAGCTGAACCGGATCGACTTTCGTCTCATTCTTCTCGGTCAGAAATTCAGGTTTTATCCTGATTGTTTTGATGAAGCAATGGAACGTTTCAAAAAGAAGATTCTTCACTGTGGTTATGTGAAATCCTATGACCGGTACATCGCTTATCTGCGGCAGGGAGATATTGTTGTTTCCACTGCATATCACGAGTTTTATGGAATTTCCGTAATTGAAGCTGTTCGGGCGGGGTGCTATCCGCTTTTGCCTGACAGGCTCTCGTATCCTGAACTTTTCGGGGCACAGTTTTTATACGGTGAAGGAGACCTGACAGACCATCTGCAGGAAGCCGTTCAGAATAGAAAAAAGCTTGAGGAAAAGGAGATCAGGGCTATTACAGACAGATTGAGCTGGGGAGCCATGAGGGGAAAATACCGATCCTGGCTGCAGGCAGGGGCAGCGGGGGAAGAAAAAAGGTAACCAGTGTCTGTCCATAGTTGGTTTTTTTTTGCCCGATATCCGCGTTGGCCGAAAAAATTTTTCCTCGGAGGTAAGCGTAGACTCCGATATCAATTAAATGCCTGCGGTAAAATTTCCCGTGCGCCTTGATCTCGAATAAAAAATCCTCATTTCTGGACAGACAATAACCAGTCAGGAATTTACGCTTTTTTCATGGTTCTGGCAAAATCGAGCATCCTCCTGATGGGGACCTGTGCTTTTGAGGCAAGTTCGCTGGAAACCTTGA